>NZ_LFJT01000006.1:0-176136 GCF_001682645.1 Delftia sp. JD2 | reverse complement strand
GCGCAGCCACAGGCGTCAGCACCTCGGCGCTTACCAGCTCCGGCGTGGCAACGGCTTCGCTGACCGGCGCCACGCCGGGCCGCCAGCAGGTACAGGCCAGCGCCACCGTGGCAGGCCGCACGGGCAGCGCTTCCCAGACCTTCTATCTGCGTCCTGCACCTGCACCGCTGCGGGTGCTGGTGCCCACGTATTTCTATCCCACCGGCTCGGGAGCCACGGCCTGGAATGCGCTGACGGCCAGCGCACAGGCGAATCCGACCGTGCAGATGACGGCCATCCTGAATCCGGCCAACGGCATTTTCAGTGGCCCGGACGCGAACATCACGCGCGCCGCCACCGCTTTTGCCAACGCGGGCGGGCAGCTGGTGGGCTATGTGAGCTCCAGCTATGGCACGGGCACGCGATCGCTGGCCAGCATCCAGGCCAATATCGACAACTATTTCACGCACTACGGCGCGGGCCTGGTCAAGGGTTTCTTCATTGACGAGATGGCGGCCACCGCCAACCGGCTGGACTTCTACCGCACCATCTACCAGTACATCAAGGCCAAGAATCCCAACCTGATCGTGATCGGCAACCCGGGCCTCGTGCCCGTGGCCGGTTATGCCGATGTGGCCGATGTGCTGACCACGTTCGAGGGCAAGGGCTCCACCTACGCCACCTACGATCCGCGCACGACGAGTTTTGACTGGCTGTACGGGCTGCCCAACAGCCACCAGGCCTCGCTGGTGCACAACGTGTCGGGCTGCGCGGCCATGCAGACGGCCGTGCAGTCGGCCGCCTCGGCCCGCTACCAGGCGGGATGGATCTATGTGACCCAGCTGGAGTTCGAGCCCAGCACCGGCGTGGGCAACCCCTGGGCCGGGCTGCCGAATTACTGGGATGCCTTTGTGCAGACCGTGCGCGCCACCAATGCCGGGCAGGCCATGCCCGCCTGCTCGTAAAGAAAGCCTGAATCCCTGACGCTGAATGCAGCGCGGGCGCCTGTGAAGCACAGGCGCCCGCGGATACAGGGAAGGCGCAGGCCGTTCAGGCCCTGAGCTCGTCGGCGCGGGCCTGCGCCGCGGCGAAGTCAAGGTCGCCCGAGTAGATGGCGCGGCCGCAGATCACGCCTTCGATGCCTTCGTCCTCGACCTTGCACAGCGCCTCGATGTCAGCCATGCCTGCCAGGCCGCCCGAAGCGATGACGGGGATCTTCAGCGATTGCGCGAGATTGACGGTGGCGTCGATGTTGATGCCCGTGAGCATGCCGTCGCGGCCGATGTCGGTGTAGATGATGGACTCCACGCCCCAGTCCTCGAAGCGCTTGGCCACCGAGTGCACGTCCTGGCCCGTGAGCTTGCTCCAGCCGTCGATGGCCACCTTGCCGTCCTTGGCATCGAGCCCGACGATCACATGGCCGCCGAAGGCGCTGCAGGCGTCCTGCAGAAAGCCCGGGTTCTTCACGGCAGCGGTGCCGATGATCACGTAGCTGATGCCGGCGTCTATGTATTTCTCGATGGTGTCCAGGTCACGGATGCCGCCACCGAGCTGCACCGGAATCCGGCCGTCCACCTCTTTGAGGATGGCCTTGATGGCCACCAGGTTCTTGGGCTGGCCCGCAAACGCGCCATTGAGGTCCACCAGGTGCAGGCGGCGTGCGCCGGCGTCGAGCCAGCGGCGGGCGATGATGGCCGGATCTTCGCCGAACGTGGTCGACTGGTCCATATCACCCTGGATGAGGCGTACGCAGTGGCCGTCCTTGAGGTCGATGGCAGGAATGAGCAGCATGATGGTTTGCGAGCAATGAAGGCCTGGGATGCAGCGGCCGGTGCGGGGAAGGAAAGAGGGTTCAGGGCTTCCAGCCCAGAAAGTTGCGGAACAGGGCCAGGCCCTGGTCCGCGCTCTTTTCGGGGTGAAACTGGGTGGCGAAAATATTATCGCGTGCGATGGCGCAGGCAAAGCGCCCGCCGTAGTCGGCCTCTGCAGCGCAATGCTGGGGCTGCTGCACCACGGCGTAGAAACTGTGCACGAAGTAGTAGAAGCTGTCTTCGGGAATTCCACGCCACAGCGGGTGGGACTGCCCGGCATTGTGCTTGCGGTGCACGCGGTTCCAGCCCATTTGCGGCACCTTGAAGCGGCTGCCGTCGGCCTGGACGCGGCCCGCCAGATCGAACTTGCGCACATTGCCGGGGATCAGGCCCAGGCCAGGCACATCGCCCTCGTCGCTGTGGTCCAGCAGCATCTGCATGCCCACGCAGACGCCGAACAGGGGCTTGTTGGCAGCGGCATGCAGCACGGCGTCCTGCAGGCCGGATTCGCGCAGCTCGCGCATGCAGTCGGGCATGGCGCCCTGGCCCGGCAGCACGACCCGGTTGGCGGCCAGCACCACCTCGGGATCGGCGGTGACCACGACCTCCCAGCCGGAGTCGGCGGCGGCCGTGCGCACGGCCTGGGAAACCGAGCGCAGATTGCCCATGCCGTAATCGACGACGGCGACGGTGTTGTCAGTCAAACTCATAGCGTGTGGCGCGTGTTCGGTCGGATTTTCAGCTGGATTGCCCGGTCAGATCAAGCTCTGACCGGAGTCAATCGCTTCTCTTTACAGAGCGCCCTTGGTCGAGGGGATGACGCCAGCCATGCGCTCGTCATGCTCCAGCGCAAAGCGCAGGGCGCGTGCAAAGGCCTTGAAGATGGTCTCGCACTGGTGGTGGGCGTTGAAGCCCTTGAGATTGTCGATGTGCATGGTCACGCCCGCATGGTTGACGAAGCCCTGGAAGAATTCGTAGACCAGCTGGGTGTCGAGCTGGCCGATACTGCCGGCCGTGAATTTCACGTCCATGTGCAGGCCCGGGCGGCCCGAGAAATCGATGACCACGCGGCTCAGGGCCTCGTCCAGCGGCACATAGGCGTGGCCGTAGCGGCGGATGCCCTTCTTGTCGCCCACGGCCTTGGCAAAGGCCTGGCCCAGGGTGATGCCGATGTCCTCCACCGTGTGGTGGCCGTCGATGTGCAGGTCGCCCTCGCAGTCGATATCGAGGTCGATCAGCCCATGGCGCGCGATCTGGTCGAGCATGTGGTCCAGAAAACCGATGCCCGAGCGCAGGCTGGCCTTGCCCGTGCCGTCCAGGTTGATGGCGACCTTGATCCGGGTCTCGGCGGTGTTGCGCTGCACTTCGGCGGTGCGTGCGGGAGCTGCATTGCTCATAGGGATTCCTTCAGGGCCGCCAGCATCTGGGCGTTTTCTTCGTGGGTGCCCACGGTCAGTCGCAGGCAGTTGGCCAGCAGCGGGTGCATGGCAGAGACATTCTTCACCAGCACGCCCCGGGCCTTCATCTCGGCCTGGGCGCGCGCGGCATCGCGCACGCGCAGCAAGACCATGTTGGCCTCGGATGGCCAGATCTTTTCCACACCCGGCAGCGTGGCCAGCGCATCGATCAGCGGCTGGCGCTCGGCGCGGATGGCCACGGCCTGCTGCGCATACAGCGCCTCGTGCTCCAGCGCGAAGATGGCCGTCTCGCAGTTGAGCACGCTGATGTTGTAGGGCGGGCGCACCTTGTCGATCTCGCCGACGATGGCGGCCGGGCCGATCAGGTAGCCCAGGCGCGCACCGGCCAGGCCGAACTTGCTGAGCGTGCGCATCAGCAGCACATGGGCGTTGCGGGCCGGGTCGGCGCGCATGTTCTCTGCCCAGCTGCGGCGGGCGAAGGGCTGGTAGGCCTCGTCCATGACGACCAGGCCGCCAATGGCGCCGACCGCGTCGATCACGGCCTGCACATCGGCCTCGGCCCAGAGCGTGGCCGTGGGATTGTTGGGGTAGGCGATATAGGTGATGGCGGGGCGGTGCTCGGCAATGGCGGCGCGCATGGCGGGCACGTCCAGCTCGAAGTCGGCCGTCAGGTTGACGCCCACAAAGTCCAGGCCCTGCAGCCTGGCGCTCATGGGGTACATGACGAAGCCCGGCATGGGCGCCAGCATGGTGGCGCGGCCCTCGGCGTGGGGCTGGGCACAGGCCAGGGCCAGCAGCGTGATGATCTCGTCCGAGCCATTGCCCAGCAGCACGGCGCTGCCGGCCGGCGCCTGCGCGTAGCGGGCCAGCATGTCCTTGAGCACTTCCTGGCGCTCGCCAGGGTAGCGGTTGATCTCCAGCCGGCCCAGGCGCTCGCCCAGCGCGGCCTGCAATTCAGGGGGCAGGCGGAAGGGGTTCTCCATCGTGTCCATCTTGAGCAGGCCTTGCGAGGGCTGCACATGGTAGGCATGCATGGCGCGGACATCGGCGCGGATGCGCTCCAGGGCCAGGGCCTGAACCTGCGGAATGGAAGCTGTCATGGCATGCACACTTTCACGAGTCAGTGGGGGAAGAAATCCATCAGCGAAGCCGCTCAGGCCTGCTGCTGCGGCGGCGCCTGGTGCAGCGGGTGCACCATGGCGACGCCGCCAAACTGGGTGCCGTGCGGCAGGTGCAGGGTCAGCATCTGCTCGCAGCCGCTGTGCTGGGCGCAGGCCACGGCCAGGCAGTCGCCAAAGGCCAGCTGGTGGCGCGATTGCACCGCCCAGGCGGTTTCCAGGGTGGCGGCATCGGTCTTCCAGGGCGTCCAGGTCTGGTAGCGGCGGATGGCGGCGCGCGCATCGCCCTGCGGCAAAGGCTGGGCGGCCGTGGTGACCTGTTCATAGAACTCGCACAGCGACTGGCTGCCGGTGCGCCCGCTGCGCGTGCGCCACAGCAGGTCCAGCCACTGCAGCACGGCGGCATGCAAGGCGCCCTGCCCCGTGTCTTCGGCAGCGACCAGCACGGAGGTATCGACGAAGACGGTGTTCATGCCTGGCCCTCGCGGCGCAGCGCGGCACTGCGCTGGGCGGGCTGTGCGGATGACGGCTGGCCGCCGTCCCAGCCGCGTTCGTCGGTGCGCCAGGCCAGGTAGGCGCGCTCGTAGGCGTCCTCTCGGCGCTGCATCTCGGCCATGAAGTCGCCCACCATGCGCGAGACGCTGGTGCCGCGGCGCGCGGCCTCGATGCGGGCCCATTCGAGCACGCCGTCTTCGACGGTGATGGTGAGGTTCTTCACAGGGCGCAAGTCTACACGAAATTCGTGCTCCACTGATTTCGTGTTTATCTTTGACACTCCTGATCCAGCGTTCAGGCAGCAAAAAGCGCCGCCCCTTTCGGTGACGGCGCCTTCGTCCAATAAGAAGCGAGTGTCTACTTCAAACGCATTTCAGCCGCACGCGCATGGCCTTGCAGGCCTTCGCCATGCGCCAGCACCGAGGCGATGCGGCCCAGGGTCTGGGCGCCCTGCTCGCTGACCTCGATGAGGCTGGACCGCTTCTGGAAGTCATAGACCCCCAGTGGCGAGGAAAAGCGCGCCGTGCCGCTGGTGGGCAGCACATGGTTGGGGCCGGCGCAGTAGTCGCCCAGGCTCTCGCTGGTGTAGGCCCCCAGGAAGATGGCGCCTGCATGGCGCAGCAGCGGCTCCCACTGGTGGGGATCGTTGCTGGAGACTTCCAGGTGCTCGGGCGCGATGCGGTTGCTGATGGCGCAGGCCTCCTGCATGTCGCGCGTGAGGATGAGGGCACCCCGGTCGCTGAGGCTCTTGGCGATGATGGCGCGCCGCGGCATCTCGGGCAGCAGGCGGTCGATCTCGCGCTGGACGGCGGCTATGTAGTCGGCATCGGGGCACAGCAGGATGCTTTGCGCCAGCTCGTCATGCTCGGCCTGGCTGAACAGGTCCATGGCCACCCAGTCGGGCGGCGTGCTGCCGTCGGCCAGCACCAGGATTTCGCTGGGGCCGGCAATCATGTCGATGCCCACGGTGCCGAACACCCGCTTCTTGGCGCTGGCCACATAGGCATTGCCGGGACCGGTGATCTTGTCCACCTTGGGGATGGTGGCTGTGCCGTAGGCCAGGGCCGCCACGGCCTGGGCGCCGCCGATGGTGAAACCGCGCGTGACGCCGGCCACATAGGCGGCAGCCAGCACCAGGGCATTCTTCTCGCCGCGCGGCGTGGGCACGACCATGATGATTTCCTGCACGCCAGCCACGTGGGCGGGAATGGCATTCATCAGCACGCTGGACGGATAGGCCGCCTTGCCGCCGGGCACATAGATGCCCACGCGGTCCAGCGGCGTGACCTTCTGGCCCAGCAGGGTGCCATCGGCGTCACGGTAGCTCCAGCTTTCGCCGCTGGCGCGCTTTTGTGCCTCGTGGTAGGTGCGCACGCGCTGGGCGGCGGCCGTCAGCGCATCGCGCTGCTCGTCGCCCAGGCTGTCGAAGGCGGCCTTGAGCTCGGCCTGCGTTAGCTCCAGCGCTGCCATGCCGTCCACCTGCAATCCGTCGAAGCGCGCCGTGTACTCCAGCACGGCCGCATCGCCACGCTTTTGCACATCGGCCAGGATGTCGGCCACGCGCTGCTCGATGGCCGCGTCCGTGTCTGCCGACCAATGCAGGCGCTGCGCAAAATCGTGTTCGAAGTTGGCGTCCGCAGTCGACAGGCGGGCAGGGGCAGCTACATATTCCATTGTGGTTTCCTTGGGGTCTAGCAGGCCGTCTCGCAGCCGTGCTTCAGTATCAAGAACAGGCGCGCGCCGTAGTAGCCGTCGCGCAGGGGCCAGTCCTGGTCGCGCAGCAGGGCTTCAGCGCTGGGCCACTTCTGATTGTCCTTGAGCGCTTCAATGGTGAAATCACCATTGTTCTGCCCGACAAAGAAGCGGAACCAGTGCAGGTCCTCGTCCTTGTCCAGCGCCTCGGCCTCGATCAAGGCCCGCAGGCGCTCAGTGATGCCTTCGGGCAGCGGGGCATCGTTGCGAAGATGCCAGGGGCCCGGATAGGCCTGCCATTGTCGGCCATGGGCCTGCCAGGCCTCGGCTGGCACGGCATCCTCATCGCGCGCCGTCCACAGGGCGGAGAGCATCACATGCAGGTCGCTGACAGCGAAGTGGCCGAATGCGTCGTGCATTCCCTGCAGGCCTTCACCCAGGCCCGTGAAATTCTCGATGATCTCGTACCCGTCCGGCAGGCGGACCACCACGGCCAGGGAACCGACCAGGGGATGGCCGAGGTAGGCACCGCGCCAATCAGCCAGCACGCCTGGTGCCTGGCCGCCAGGCAGCAGCCAGCCGTTGTATTCCTCGCAGGGCAGGCCATGCGCGGCGAAACACAGCGCAAGCGCCTCCTTCGCCGGATCGCCGGGCTCAGCCCCTGGGGCCATTTACCGCCTCGGCGAAGGCATCGATGATGTGGCGCAGCGGCTCGCGCTTGAGCTTGAGCGCCGCCTGGTTGACCACCAGGCGCGAGCTGATCTCCATGATGGGCTCGACCTCGACCAGGTCATTGGCCTTGAGCGTGTTGCCGGTGGACACCAAGTCGACGATGGCGTCGGCCATGCCGGTCAGCGGGGCCAGCTCCATGGAGCCGTAGAGCTTGACCATGTCCACGTGCACGCCCTTGGTGGCGAAGAAGTTGCGCGCGATCTCGGGGTACTTGGTGGCGATGCGCAGGCGGGCGCCCTGCTTGACGGCCAGCGCATAGTCGAAGCCGTTGCGCACGGCCACGCTAACGCGGCAGCGCGCGATCTTCAGGTCCAGGGGCTGGTACAGGCCCTGGGCGCCATGCTCGATCAGCGAGTCCAGGCCGGCCACGCCGAGATCGGCGCCGCCGTACTGCACATAGACCGGCACGTCGGAGGCGCGCACCAGCACCACGCGCACGTCGCTCTTGTTGGTCTCGAAGATCAGCTTGCGCGACTTTTCAATGTCTTCGCTGACCGAGATGCCGGCAGCGGCCAGCAACGGCACGGTTTCGTCGTAGATGCGGCCCTTGGACAGGGCAATCGTGATGGTCATTGGGAAACTCTTTCGATGTCGGCACCCAGGCCGCGCAGCTTGTCTTCCATGCGATCGTAGCCGCGGTCCAGATGATAGATGCGATCGACCAGGGTCTCGCCCTTGGCCACGAGGCCGGCGATGACCAGGCTGGCCGAAGCGCGCAGGTCGGTGGCCATGACGGCCGCGCCCGACAGCGACTGGCTGCCGGTGATGGTGGCAACGCGCCCGTCGGTGGTGATCTGCGCGCCCAGGCGCAGCATTTCATCCACGTGCATGAAGCGGTTCTCGAAGATGGTCTCGGTGACCATGCTGCAGCCTTCGGCCACCAGGTTCAGCGCCATGAACTGCGCCTGCATGTCGGTGGGAAAGCCCGGGTATTCGGTGGTGCGAAAGCTCTGGGCCTTGAGCTTGCCGGCCGCGCGCACGCGAATGCCGCCGTCCTCGGCGGACACCTCGGCGCCCGCATCCTTGAGCTTGTCGATGACGGCGCCCAGGTGGTCGGCGCGGCCATTGCGCAGCAGCGCATTGCCGCCCGTGGCGGCCACGGCGCACAAAAAGGTGCCGGCCTCGATGCGGTCGGCCACCACCTGGTGCTCGCAGCCGCCCAGGCGTTCCACGCCCTGGATGACGATGCGGCCGGTGCCATGGCCTTCGATTCTTGCGCCCATCTTGATGAGCATTTCGGCCAGGTCGCCGATCTCTGGCTCCATGGCGGCGTTTTCCAGCACGGTCTCGCCTTCGGCCAGCACGGCGGCCATCAGGAAGTTCTCGGTGCCCGTGACGGTCACCATGTCGGTGGTGATGCGGGCGCCCTGCAGGCGCTTGAGATGCCTGGGCAGGCACGCGTTCATGTAGCCGTTCTCGACAACGATCTCGGCGCCCATGGCCTGCAGGCCCTTGATGTGCTGGTCCACGGGGCGCGAGCCGATGGCGCAGCCGCCGGGCAGCGACACGCGGGCCTGGCCGAATCGGGCCAGCAGCGGGCCCAGGGCCAGGACCGAGGCGCGCATGGTCTTGACCAGTTCGTAGGGTGCCTCGGGGTTGGACAGAGAGCCGGCGTTGATGCGCACGGTGCCGCTGTCATCGTGCTCGGCGCTGACACCCATGTTGCGGATGAGCTTGAGCATGGTGGCCACGTCCTGCAGGCGCGGCACATTGCGCAGGGTGACGGGCTCGGACGACAGCAGCGCGGCGCACAGCTCGGGCAAGGCGGCATTCTTGGCGCCGGAGACCGTCACCTCGCCATGCAGCGCTCGGCCACCGCGAATCAGGAGTTTGTCCATGGCTGACAGCCTTGAATCTGGAAATCGGGGAAAAGAAGATGCCGCACGGGCCGTGGCGACCGGTGCAGCAGGAGTCTGAAGTGCCTGACCGCCGGCTCAGGCCTGGCCGGCCTGGGCAGCCCACTCGGCGGGCGTATAGGTCTTCATGGACAGCGCGTGGACCTCGTCGGTGTGCATGCGCTGGCCCAGCGTGGCGTAGACCAGGCGCTGGCGCTGCAGCAGTCGCTGGCCCTCGAATTGGGCCGAGACGATGGTGGCAAACCAGTGCCGTCCATCACCTTCCAGCGCAATGTGTTCGCAAGGCAGGCCGGTGGCGATCAGTTCCTTGAGTTGGTCTGCAGTCATGGGGGGAAGCTTTCCTGCCATGCATCGTGGCATGGCCTTGGTTGGCGGCGGCGCCGGGCGCCGGCCGCCTGTTCATGGGTGGATTCAACAATGCGGGCACAGCGCCCGCCGCAGCCTGTGGAAAACCTCAGCCGCGGATCTTGTAGCCGATGCGCAGCAGGTGCACGGCCAGGGCGCTCACCGCCAGCCAGGCCGAGCCGACGATGGCCAGGCTGACCCAGGGCGACACGTCGCTCTGGCCGAAGAAGCCGTAGCGAAAGCCGTCAATCATGTAGAAAAACGGGTTCAGATGGCTGACTTTTTGCCAAAAAGGCGGCAGCGACTGGATGGAATAGAACACGCCCGACAGGAACGTCATGGGCATGATCAGGAAGTTCTGGAAGGCCGCCATCTGGTCGAACTTGTCCGCCCACAGGCCGGCGATCACGCCCAGCGTGCCCAGCAGCGCCGCGCCCAGCAGGCCGAAGACCAGAATCCACAGCGGCGCCGTGAATTCAGGAATGGCGAAGTACAGCGTGACGATGAAAACGCCCACGCCCACCAGCAGCCCGCGCAGCACCGAAGCGCCCACGTAGGCGCCAAACCACGCCCAGTGCGACAGCGGCGTGAGCAGCACGAAGACCATGGAGCCCATGATCTTGCTCTGCACCAGGCTGGAGGAGCTGTTGGCGAAGGCGTTCTGCAGCACGCTCATCATCACCAGGCCGGGGATCAGGAAGGCCGTGTAGCTGATGCGGTCGTAGACCAGCACCCGGCCTTCGAGCACATGGCCGAAGATCAGCAGATAGAGCACAGCCGTGAGCACGGGTGCGGCCACGGTCTGGAAGCTGACCTTCCAGAAACGCAGCACTTCCTTCTTGAGCAGGGTCTGCCAGCCGTTCATGCCGAAGCTCCCTGCGAGGTCTGGCCTTGCTCGTTCATCACGTGGATGAAGACATCCTCCAGATCGGCACGGCGGATTTCCACGTCCTCGGGGACGACGGAGCCCTCGCGCAGCGCGGCGAGCAGGCGCTCCACATCGCTGGCGTCGTTGGCGGGTATCTGCACGATGCGGCCGGTCACCCGCGCCCGCGCGGCGAGGGCCGGCGGCAAGGCGGTATCGGTCTTGAACTGCAGCACGTTGGAGGAGGCGGACTTGAGCAGATCCGACATGGTCGAGAGCTTGACGATGTTGCCCTGCTTGAGCATGGCCACGCGGCTGCACAGCGCCTCAGCCTCTTCCAGGTAATGGGTGGTGAGCAGCACGGTATGGCCTTCGCGGTTCAGGCGCGCGATGAAATGCCACAGCGTCTGGCGCAGCTCCACGTCCACGCCGGCCGTGGGCTCGTCCAGCACGATGATGGGCGGCTTGTGCACCAGGGCCTGGGCCACCAGCACGCGGCGCTTCATGCCGCCGGACAGCTGGCGCATGTTGGAGTTGGCCTTGTCGGTCAGCCCCAGGCTGTGCAGCAGCTCGTCGATCCAGTCGTCATTGTTCCTGACGCCGAAATAGCCGGACTGAAAGCGCAGCGCCTCGCGCACATTGAAGAAGGGATCGAAGACCAGCTCCTGCGGCACGATGCCCAGCTTGCGCCGGGCAGCCGAGTAGTCGGCATGCACGTCGCTGCCCTGGACCAGCACGCGGCCGCTGGTGGCGCGCGACAGGCCGGCCAGGATGCTGATCATCGTGGTCTTGCCAGCGCCATTGGGACCGAGCAGGCCGAAGAATTCGCCCTCCTCGATGTCCAGACTCACGTGGTTGAGCGCCTGGAAGGCCCCCTTGGGGGTCTGGTAGGTCTTGGAGATGGATTGGAATGAGACGGCAGACATGCGAGGCGCGATTCTAGGCCCTTGCAGCCAAACCTGCCTTGCAGGGCTCTTTGCAGCGGCGCGCTGCGCCGGCTCAGGAGGGGGAGGATGCGTCGGTCAGCAGCCCGTCGACGCCGTACAGCGCCGCCATGGACTGCAGGCCCTGCGGCAGGCCCACGACCACCAATTGCTTGTCGGCCGCCTTCGCGGTGCGGCGGCAGGCCAGCAGCACGGCCAGGGCGGCCGAGTCGAAGACTTCGATGCCGCTGGCATCGACGCGCACCTGGGCGCCATCGAAGGCCTGCACCTGGGGCTGCAGCTGCACAAGGCAGCTGCGCGCCTGGCGGTAGGTCAGTTCACGGGGGAGCTGCAACATGGCGCGTGCGTCAGCGGCTGTCAGCCCTTGGAGGGCGGCGTGGCCGGCATCTTGCTGCGCGTGGCCAGGGTCTCGATCAGGCCGTCGATGCCGCGGGCATTGATTTCCTGGCTGAACTGGTTGCGGTAGGTTTCCACCAGCCACACGCCCAGTACGTTCAGGTTGTAGATCTTCCAGCCGTCGCCGGACTTTTCAAGGCGGTAGTCCAGCTGCACGGGCTCGCCGCGGCCCAGCACTTCGGTGCGTACCAGCACATCGATGTCGCCGGGCGCAGCACGCACCGGCTTGACATTGATGGTCTGGTTGCTGACCTGGGTCAGCGCGCCCGAATAGGTGCGGATCAGCAGGGCCTTGAACTCGGTCTCCAGCTTCTCGCGCTGTGCAGGCGTGGCCTGGCGCCAGGCCGGGCCCACCGAAGCCGAGGTCATGCGGCGGAAATTCACATAGGGCATGACCTTGTCATTGACCAGCGCATTGACCTTGGAGACATCGCCCTCGCGCAGCGAGGGGTCCTTCTTGATGGTTTCCAGCACGTCGGTGGAGACACGCTTGATCAGCGCATCAGGGGTTTCGTCGGCCGCGTGGACGGGCAGCGCAGCGCCCCAGGTTCCCATGGCCAGCACGGCTGCCGCGGCAGCGCTCCAGGCACGTCGATTGATCATCACTTTTCCTTTCCCAGCAGGGCCTCAATGCCCCGGACCGGGTTGATATTGCACATTTTTCCGGCCGCGCCGTGTCAGGCGCGGACCGTTTTTCATCTCGGGATGTTACGAACTGCTTACTTTGCGCCGTCTTCGGGCGGCAGTTTGCCGGCATCTTCGTCGTAGTCCTCGATGCGGCCGTCATCGCCGGACTTGCCACGCCGCAGGTTCAGGTAGACGTCACGCGTCAGGCTGTAGCGGTCAAGGGCGACGGAGTCCAGCGTGTCCGAGGCATTGAGCAGGCGTGCACGCGTATCCACCAGTCGCAGCACATACAGGCTGTTGCGCACGGGGATGTCGTTGATCGCCGTCAGGGGGTTGCCCCAGGCATCCACAGGCAGAGCCGCCGTGTCACGCACCGTGGACGGGCCGAGCAGCGGCAGCACCAGGTACGGTCCCGTGGGCACGCCCCAGCGGCCCAGCGTCTGGCCGAAGTCCTGCTTTTGGCGCTCGATGCCGGCCTCGCTGGCGATGTCGAGCAGGCCTCCCAGGCCGAAGACCGTGTTCACCGAGAAGCGCACCATGGAGTTGTAGGCACCCTCGGCCTGGCCCTGCAGCGCGTTGTTCACGAACGACCAGGCATCGCTCAGGTTGGAGAAGAAGTTGCTCACCCCATCGCGCGCCAGGCGCGGCGTGACATCGCGGTAGGCCGTGGCCACCGGCTTCAGGACGGCGCGGTCCAGCCCGTCATTGAACGAGTACATGCTGCGGTTGAACGGCTCGAACGGATCCTGGGGGTTGCGTGCCTCGCCCGGGGCGGTGGCGCAGCCGGCGAGCAGCGAAGCGGCAGCCAGCGTGCCGAGCATGGCGGCGCGCTGCCAGGAGGCTGCCTGGGCGGCAGGGCGACCCGCGGTCGCCTGTTCATGGTGGTTGGTTGTCATTCTTTGCCTCCTGCACCGGAGCTGCCACCCTGCTCGGCCTTGCCGTAGAGGAACTGTCCGATCAGATTTTCCAGCACAACGGCCGACTGGGTTGCGACGACGCGGTCGCCATCCTTGAGATTGTGGTCATCTGCACCGGCTTCGATGCCGATGTACTGGTCGCCGAGCAGGCCGCTGGTCAGGATCTTCAGGGAGCTGTCCTTGGGAAACGCATAGCGGTTTTCCAGGGCCATGGTCACGCTGGCCTGAAAGACCTTGTCGTCGAAGGTGATGGATTCCACGCGGCCCACGACAACGCCCGCGCTGCGCACGGCTGCCTTGGGCTTGAGTCCGCCGATGTTGTCGAAGCGCGCGGTCAGCGTATAGGTCTTCTGGAAGTTCAGGCTCAGCAGGTTGGCCGACTGCAGCGCCAGGAACACCAGCGCCGCAGCGCCGATCAGCACGAACAGTCCGACCCAGACATCACTCTTGGATTGCTGCATGGTTTGTTTTTCCTTGATTTGCGAGAGGTGGCACCGGTGCCGGGTCAAAGGCTGAACATCGTGGCCGTGAGCAGGAAGTCCAGCCCCAGCACGGCCAGCGAGGCCATCACCACCGTGCGCGTGGTCGCGCGGGACACGCCTTCGGGCGTGGGCTTGGCTGCATAGCCCTGCAGCAGCGCGATGAAGGTCACCGCCACGCCGAACACCAGGCTCTTGAGAACGCCGTTGCCCAGGTCATACCACCAGTCCACGCCGTTTTGCATCTGGCCCCAGAAGGCGCCGCCATCGACGCCGATCATGACCACGCCCACCAGCCAGCCGCCGATCACGCCGACGGCACTGAAAACGGCCGCCAGCAGCGGCATGGCGATCAGGCCCGCCACGAAGCGCGGCGCCAGGATGCGGCGCACCGGGTCCACGGCCATCATCTCCATGGCCGACAACTGCTCGCCGGCCTTCATCAGGCCGATCTCGGCCGTCAGCGCCGTGCCGGCACGGCCGGCAAACAGCAGCGCCGTGACGACGGGGCCGAGTTCGCGCACCAGCGACAGCGCCACCAGAAGGCCTAGCGCCTCGGCCGAGCCATAGCGCTGCAGCGTGTAGTAGCCCTGCAGGCCCAGCACGAAACCGACGAACAGGCCGGACACGCCAATGATGGCCAGCGAATAGTTGCCCAGGAAATGGATCTGGTCGCCGATCAGCCGCGGGCGGCCCAGCGCAGGCCCCATGAGGGCGAGCAGGCGGCCGAACAGGCGCGTGCCCATGCCCAGCTGCGTCAGCTGTTGGCGAACCGCCGCGCCAATGCGCGCAGGATGCAGCCGGTTCATGCGTGCCTCCTGCCGTTGCTCTTGCCGGAGCTTGCGGGGTTGCCGAAATCTTCCTCGGCGCTCACGCCGGGGTAGTGGAAAGGCACGGGGCCGGTGGCCCGTGCGTGGATGAACTGCTGCACCAACGGGTCGGGATTGGCCCGCACCTCATCTGGCGAGCCCTGGGCGGCGACGCCGCCGTTGCCCAGGATGACCACATGGTCGGCCACGTGGAAGGTTTCCTCCACGTCATGGGACACCAGGATGGAAGTCAGGCCCATGGCGTCGTTGAGCTCGCGGATCAGCTGGGCGGCCGTGCCCAGGGAGATGGGGTCCAGCCCGGCGAAGGGCTCGTCGTACATGATCAGTTCGGGGTCCAGCGCAATGGCCCGCGCCAGCGCCACGCGGCGGGCCATGCCGCCCGAGATCTCGCTGGGCATGAGGTCGCGCGCACCGCGCAGGCCCACGGCATGCAGCTTCATGAGCACGATGTCGCGGACCAGTTCGTCGGGAAGATCGGTGTGCTCGCGCAGCGGGAAGGCCACGTTGTCGAACACGCTCATGTCGGTGAACAGCGCACCGAACTGGAACAGCATGCCCATGCGCCGGCGCGCGGCGTACAGGCCTGCGGCGTCCATGGTGGTGACGTCCTTGCCATCGAACAATACCTGCCCCTGCTGGGCATGCTGCTGGCCGCCGATCAGGCGAAGCACCGTGGTCTTGCCGCCGCCCGATGCCCCCATCAGGGCCGTGACCTTGCCGCGCGGCACCTGCAGCGACAGGTCGCGCAGGATCACACGTTCGCCATAGCCGAAGGTGACGTTGCGCAACTCCACGAAAGAGGCGGTTGGGATCATGCTGTGGTGCGGTCGATAAATGTTCGCAGGCAAGCCCGCTATTGTGCAGACAGGTGCCGATGCCTGCTCATCACCCCCCGAGATAAACATACATCCGTGTATGTTTCTCAAAAAGTCATGGCAGAAAACGCCATAAAAAAAAGAGCATGCTTCGCTTGCTACACAAGCGTTGCACGCTCTCTGGACCTGGGGAAAGTCCGGACTGGACAGATGTTTTTTTACAACATGTTCTGCAGAAATGCCTGGGTCCGGGCGTGCTGCGGCGCTGCAAAAAAGGCTTCCGCCGGGCCTTGCTCGACGATCTCGCCCTTGTCCATGAAGATCACGCGATTGGCCACTTCGCGGGCAAAGCCCATCTCGTGGGTCACGACCAGCATGGTCATGTGCTCCTGGGCCAGCTCGCGCATGGTGCGCAGCACTTCACCGGTCAGCTCCGGGTCCAGCGCGGAGGTGGGCTCGTCGAACAGCAGGATGTCCGGCTCCATCGCCAGTGCCCGGGCGATGGCCACGCGCTGCTTTTGCCCGCCCGACAGCCGGTTGGGATAGGCATCGCGCTTTTCCAGCAGGCCCACCTTGTGGAGCAGCGCCTCGGCCTTGGGCACGATCTGCTCGCGCTTGAGGCCCTTGACGACGATCGGCGCCTCGATGATGTTCTCCAGCACCGTGAGGTGCGGAAACAGGTTGAAGGACTGGAACACCATGCCCATCTTGCGGCCGATCTGGCGGATCTGCGCCTCGGGCACGTAGTGGGCGCGGCCGTCCGCGCCGCTGTCCACAAGCACCTCGCCCTCGACGGCGACACGGCCGCTGTCAATGGTTTCCAGGTGGTTGAGGCAGCGCAGGAACGTGCTCTTGCCCGATCCCGAAGGACCGATGACGGCCACCACCTCGCCGCGCGCCAGCTCCAGCGAAACGCCGCGCAGCACCGGCACACCGCCAAAGCCCTTGCAGATGTTCTGCGCCGAGATCATGGTCTCGGGCGCGTTATCACGCGTCGTATTTGGCATGGCGTTTTTCTAGGTATTGGAAGATCCAGGTCAGCACCAGCGTCATGACCAGATAGAAGCCTGCGGCCACCACGAAGGGCGTGATGGTGAAGTCGCGCTGCACGATGCCGCGCGCGGCGCGCAGCAGGTCATTCAGGGCCAGCACGTAGATGAGCGAGGTGTCCTTGACCAGGGTGATGGTCTCGTTGCTCACAGGCGGGATGATGCGCGCCCACATCTGCGGCAGGATGATGCGGCGCATGGTCTGGCCGTAGCTCATGCCCAGCACCTTGGCGCCCTCGTACTGGCCGCGGTCCACGGACTGGATGCCCGCGCGGAAGATTTCGGCGAAGTAGGCGGCGTAGTTCAGCGCGAAGGCGACGACGGCGGCGGGGAAATCGGGCAGGCGCACGCCGATCACGGGCACGAAGGGCAGCGCGAAGTAGATGAACAGCATCTGCAGCATCAGCGGCGTGCCGCGCATCAGCCAGATGTAGCCGCCTACCAGCCGGCTCAGGGCGGGAAAGCGGGAGATGCGCATCAGCGCCAGCGACAGTCCCAGGGGGAAGGACAGCGCCAGGGTGATGACGAAGAGCTTGAGGGTGACCAGGGCGCCGGCGGACAGCGGCCCCATGAGCGAGATTACATATTCCATCGAATGGCCTCAGTGCGGTGCGCGGCCCCGCCGGCATCGGCAGGATCCGGGCAGCCACGGGCGCGTGCGTCCCAGAACGCAAAAGACCGGCAATGCCAGGCTGGCCTTGCCGGTCGCATGGTGTGCCGGATTTACTTGATGATGTCCTTGCCGAACCACTTGGAGGCGATTTCGGCGGCCTTGCCGTCCTTCTTCATCTCGGCCAGCGCGGCTTCGAGCTTGCCCAGAACTTCGGTGTCTTCCTTGCGCAGGCCCACGCCGTAGTCCTCGGTGCCGAAGTTGTCCTCGAGCACCAGGTACTCGCCAGCCTTCTTGGCCACGTGGAAGCGGCCCACGACCTCGTCGACCACGACGGCGTCCAGGCGGCCGGCCGACAGGTCCATCAGCGCGGTGATGTTGTCGCCGAAGGTCTTCAGGTCCTTGAAGCTGGCGGCCACGGCGGCGTCCTTCTTGATGGCGTCCACGGCCGAGCTGCCATCCTGAGCGCCCACGACCTTGCCGGCCAGGCCAGCCTTGTCCTTGATGTCGGAGTTGGCGCGCACGATGATGATCTGGTGGTTCTCCATGTACGGCGCGGTGAAGGCGATGTTCTTCTTGCGCTCTTCGGTGATGGTCAGGCCGTTCCACAGCGCGTCGACGCGCTTGCCGACCAGCTCGGCTTCCTTGGCGCTCCAGTCGATGGGCTTGAAGTCCACTTCCACGTTCATGCGCTTGGCGGCTTCACGCGCCATGTCGATGTCGAAGCCGACGATCTCGTTCTTGTCGTCACGAAAGCCCATGGGCGGGAAGTTGTCGTCCAGGCCGATCACCAACTTGGTCATGGCTGCCGGCACGGGGGCGGCAACCGGCGCGGCGGCGGTCGATGCGGACTCGTTCTTGCCGCAGGCTGCCAGCAGTGCAGACAGGGCCACCATGGCCAAGAGGGTGCGTTTTTTCATGGCTTAAAGCTTTGGAGTGGAAAAAGCGAAAGGCGGCGGCCGCTGCACGCAAGGTGCGCAATCGTTGTAATGAATGGTTCCTCGACGGAACCTTTGTCTCGGTTGGGTGCCGGCGCCGAATCCCGTATTGTCGCGCAGACCGGCGCCCCCCGCCAACACGCTGGATCAAGACCGTGCAAATCGGCAAATGGCGAGAGATGCCTGCCGGTCACTGCAGCATGAAGGTCTTGTATTCGAGCCGGTTGAGCTCGCGCGAGAGCAGGTACAGCCCCACGCACAGCGTCACCAGCATGGCCAGGCAAAAGCCGTAGCCATAGAACGCGGCGCCCAGCGCCAGCGAGATGCCCGTGAAGGCAATGTTCAGCGCCACCAGCAGCAGGCAGAGCATGAACACGATGCGCCGCTCGTCCAGGTAGAAGAACACGTTGAGCACGGCCATCACACCCACCTGCAAGCCGGCGCCCACCACCTGCACGTGCAGCAGCGGCAGGTACAGCAGGGAGATGCCCAGCAACTGCAGGATGGCCGGCCCGGCCACCAGGGTGACGAGGACGGCCAGCGTCTGCACCTTGGCGATCTCGCCCAGGCCCGCCTGGATGGCGTAGACCATCTCGTTGCGCATGGACTCGATGTATTCCAGCGATCCGCCGCCGCGCACGGCGTCGAAGAACTTGTCGTAGTACTCGACGAAGTCAGTCTCGATGCGCACCAGGAAGACCGCCATGCCCGGAATGATGGACAGGTACGACAGGAACACCGGCAGGTCGTAGATCAGCGAGGCCCTGAGTCCGCCGATGATCTGCTGCGAGGTCGGCGGGTAGTACCAGAACATGAACTTGTCGATCCAAATGCCCAGGTTGTAGAGCACGCCGATGCCGATCAGCGCCGGAAAGATCAGCGAGCGCTGCGTGAAGTCGAAGGCGATCCAGCGCTGCTGCAGCGGAAAGCTGCGCAGCACGATCATCCACATGCCGGCCAGCAGCAGCACATGGCCGATCACGAAGCTGGCCAGCAGCCCTTCCAGCCCCCAGTAGCGCAGCGGCAGCGCCAGCAGCACGATGAGCAGGTAGGTGGCGCCGAACAGCCCGGCAATGGCCCGGTAGTGCTTGAGGCCCGACAGCAGCACGGTCATGACCCAGACCACGCACATCAGCGTGAAGCCGGCCAGCATCAGCACGCGGTACAGCAGGCCCTGGCCCGGCAGCACCACGAACAGCGCCAGCGTGCCCAGCGCGCTGGCAGTGGCCACGACCACCAGCAGCAGGCCATGCAGGTTGGGCAGGATGCTCTCGTCCTTCTTGAGGAACAGCTGGTCCGACACAAAGCGCGTGAAGGCCAGCTGCGCCGCCCCGGTCAGGATCAGGCTGCTGGCCACCAGATAGGTCACCGAGGTCTGGAACTGCGTGACCAGCAGCGGCGGCGCCACCACGCTCACGCTGAACACCCCCACCAGCAGGATGCCGATGATGGAGAACACCCACGGCCCCGAGCCGATGACGCCCGCATAGGCGTAGGCCTGGAGCACGCTGGTCAGCGTGTTCTTGCGCAGCAGGTGGCGCAGTTCGAATCCAATGCCGGCCATCAGTGTTTTTCCTCGGACTGTTGCAGCGCACTGTCGTAGACCTGCCTGTAGCGCTCGAACAGCAGCCGGTCGGAGTAGTAGCGCTCCACGCGCGCAATCCCGGCCGCGCTGGCGGCCTGCCACTGCGCGGGCGAGCTCAGCAGCTCCAGGCAGGCGTCGGCCAGCGCCTCGGGGTTGGCAATGCCGACCACGCGCCCGCAAGAGCCCAGGGCCTGGTCTTGCGGCTCCAGCCCGTCGATGAGCTGGCGGCAGGAGCCCACGTCGGTGCTGACCACGGGCACGCCTGCGGCCTGGGCTTCGAGAATCACCAGGGGCAGCGCCTCGCTGATGGAAGACAGCACGACCACGCCCACCTTGGGCAGCAGCTCCTCCACCTTCTGCATGCCCAGAAAGCGGACGTTGGCCTGCAGGCCCAGGCTGTCCACAAGGTTCTGGCATTCCTCGGCATAGGCCGGGTCCTCGGCCGTGGGGCCGGCCACCCAGGCCTGGGCCTGGGGCATCCGGTTGACCACGCGGCGCATGGCGCGGATGAAGGTCTTGATGTCCTTGATGGGCACCACGCGGCCGATCAGGCACAGCACGGGCGGCACCTCGGCGGGCCGCTGGGTGCGCAGCGGCGCAAAGCGCTCTATGCGGATGCCGTTGGGGATGCTGACCGTGCGCTCGGCGGCCGCGCCATCGGCCACCTGGCGCAGGCGGTTGTTCTCGTACAGCGCAATGATGGGATCGGCCGCGCCATAGCAAAAGCGCCCCATCCAGTCGAAAAACCGTATCCACATCTGCCGGAAGAACGACACCTCCATGGGGTCGCGCTGGAAGATGTTGCGGTTGTCGCGGATCCAGGAGCTTTGCAGCAGGTCGATCTGGCGCTCTTTCGTGTAGATGCCATGCTCGGACAGCACCAGCGGCAGGCCGCGCGAATGGTGCAGCAGCCCCCCCAGAAAGCCCGCGTAGCCCGTGGAGACCGTATGCAGCACGCGTACCGGGATCAGCCCGTGGGCGATGCGCGCCATCAGCCACAGCGGCTGCAGCATGATGCGCACGGTCCAGAAGAAGTCCACGAACGACGGGTCGGTGCAGTGGCGCCGGTAGCTGTCGCGGATCAGGTCCCAGGCGAATTCGCTGTGCAGGAAATCCTCCAGCGGCAGGCTGCCGCCGGGCTGCAGCTCCAGCGCAATGGAGCGCATGGCCGCCAGCACCTTGGCCCGGCTTTCGGCACTGCCGTCATGCGCCTCCAGCGCACCCAGGAATTCCTGGGCCTTGGCCAAGGCTTCGGGATGGCCGCGCGAAGGGGCGGGCTGGATATTGGAGTGCAGCGCGTCAAACAGGTAGTGCTGCTCGAAGTGCACCACGTTGGGCGGCAGTGCGTAGCGAAAATCGCCATAGTCCTCGCGCCGGCTGCCCAGGAAGACGATGGCAAAGCGGTGCTCGGGATAGGCCTGCAGGATCTGGTTGACCCAGCTGGACACACCACCGCTGACATAGGGGAAAGTGCCTTCCAGCAGCAGCGCGATGTCCGCATTGGCCGCCGTGGGGAACTGGCTCGCACGGCTCATGAGGCACTCCAGTAGCGGATGCTGGGCTTCAGGCGCGGCAGGGCTTGCTCGATGTCCAGCGAACGCATCAGGGCCTGCGCCTTGGAGAATTCGCGCCGATCGAACAGCAGCTCGGCCTGGTAGGGCACGACGCGTGCCGGCTCCATGCCCAGCGCCAGCGAGCGCTCATAGCAGGCCAGCGACTCCACCGCCCTGCCCTGCATGTGCAGCAGCCGGCCACGGCGCAGCAGCAGCAAGGCGTTGTCGGGCCGCTGTGCGAGCACCAAGTCGCAGTAGTGCAGGGATTGCTTGATGGCGTGGTCGCGCACATCGCCCTGCGCCACGCCCTGGTAGACCAGCTCCGCGTACAGGTCGGTCAGCGCCCGCGCCGCCTGCAGGCCACGCGGCCCGTAGGGCGCATCGCCCTCGGACTGGCGGGCATGCTCGAACAGCTGCAGCTCCTGGTGGATGGTCTTGCTGATCTCGCGCTCCTTGGCGTCCAGCATGCTGTAGGCCAGCAGGCGCAGGTCTTCGCTGGAATCGCCCAGCGCCGTGCGCAGCATGGGCGAGGCAATGCGCCCCGGCACGCTGCCCAGCGCCACCATGGCCCGCATGCGCGAGGCGACCGGCACATTGGGATTGGCCAGGAAGGACTGCAGGCCCGCCTGGCGGCGGCTGGTGCTGGCCTGCTGGTGCGGGTCGAAATCGGGCAGGGGCATCACCGGGAAACGCGGGCCGCCACGCGGGCCGCGCTGGGTGTGCAGCGCAATGGTGGCGACCACGGCGCCCAGGATGCCGGCCACCGGCACGGCATAGGCAAACAGCCCCATCAGCGCCACCAGGGCCAGGCGCTGGCGCACCGACTTGGCCGAGGTGGCCAGGAAAGGCGCCAGGCACAGCGCCAGCAGGCCGCTGGCCAGCCCGTGGGCCGTGAGATAGCCCAGCAGGGCCGCGTCCGACTGGCTGCGCAGCAGCCACAGGCTGCTCCAGGAGGCAATTTCCGCGGCCAGCGCGCCCAGGGCCAGCTTGAGGTTAAGCATGGCCCTGCCCCATCTGATGGAGCCGCTCCAGCACGCTGCTGGCCGAGCAGCGGTCCAGCAAGATGGTGCGCGGGAAGATGCCCGCATCGGCCAGCGAGGCCACGCCGCGCTGGGCCAGCCAGCCCTCGATGCGGTTCAGGTAGCCCTCGGCCGTGGCGTTGGTGCCCAGCGGCATGAAGATGGCCAGCAGTTGCCGGCCATCGCTTTCCTGCAGCCAGGAGCGGTCCAGCATGCGCTCCAGCCGCATGATCTGCTGGGCCATCTGGGCCTGCACAGCCGAGGGCGACAGCTCCAGCGCCACCACCACGCTGCTCAGGCGCGCGCTGCGGTTCACATGCTCCATGCGCTGCAGCTCGAACGCGAAGTGCGGCGGGCAATCGGGATAGGCCTTCAGCAGCGGCGCAGCCAGGCTGTTGGCGGCCACGCTGTCCGTGTAGTAGCCCAGCAGCAGGTTGATGGTCTGCAGCGCCTCTTCCTGCAGTGCGAAGAAAGGCATTTCCTCGACCAGCAGCAGGCCGTAGATCTCGCCCTCCAGGTCCAGCATGGGCGCCACGACGATGTACTGCGTCTGCTGGCCCTCCGCCATGCTTTGCGAGACATGGCACAGCACATGGCTGTCCAGCGCCTGGCGCACCAGCGGATCGTGGACATGGATGGGCCGCTCGCCCCCCAGCTGGGCAATGGGCGTGGGGTCCAGCACCTCATTGCGCACGGGCACCAGGCTGGCCACGCTGATCTGGCTGAAGCGCGACAGCAGGTTGAGCAGGCTTTGCGCATCGCCCTCGGCGCCACTGAGGCCGCTGAGCACGTTGATGGCATCGCGCATGGACACGGGACGGCCTATGAGCTCCTGCTCCAGCCGGTCATGCGACAGGCGCAGCAGGTAATGCTGGCGGATCAGCTGCTCGGTGCGCTGGTCCATGTAGTTCTGCGCCGTGCGCGCGCGGCGTATGCGTGCGCGCCAGAGGCTGGAGATCTCGCCCACGACCATGACCAGGATCAGGCCGCCCAGAAAGTACTGTTCCGGGAACAGCGACAGATCGCGCTGGTTGACGCCCAGCCAAGCCAGCAGCAGCACGCCGGCCGCCGACAGGCCGGCCACCGGCCCGTAGCGCAGGGCCACCACCACGGGCGCCAGCCAGGCCCAGGGGAACTCGGACTCCACCCACAGGGGATTGTCCGGGTTGGCCCACATGCCGATCAAAACGGCCAGCACCGGCAGCAGCAGCGTCTCGCCCACCACCACCCAGGGCTTGGCGCTCGTCTGCACGAGCAGGCCCAGCGGCGAGCCTCTGAATTCCGCGGCAATGCCGGCGCGGCGCGGTGCAGCGGAATGCGGTGCCGCCTTGGGCGTGCTGGCTTGGTCTGGCATGAAGAGTCGTTCCCTGGATGCGCTTATCGGGCGTTGGCCAGGCCTGTGCCCAGCAGGTTGCGGATCAGCTTCTGGCCCACGGCGGCCAGGGCCTCGCGGCTCCAGCCGCTTTGCGCGCCCGCGCCGCTCCACACGGTGGCGCCGGTGCCCACGTCCACGATCTCCAAGGTCACGCCCACGGCCGGCTCGCCATCCACGCCCACCTTGTAGCGCCATTCGTCCACCGCGCCCGTCAGCGCATAGCGCACGCCTTCGCCGCGCGCCCAGGCCAGGGCGTCGTCGCGGCGCTTGGCTTCGCGGCCGTTGAACAGGGTTTCCTGCAGTGCATCGCCCGTGTAGCGCTTGACCTGGCCCACGCCACGCGCATTGATCAGCGCCGTGGCAATGGCGGCGGCGCGGTTGCCGGCCATGGGCGTTTCGGTGTGGTTCTCGAAGGGCAGCACCGCCCAGCTGGCATTCGTCTCCAGCGCGGGCGCCGTGCCCCGGTCGATGGTCGAGCAGGCAGACAGCAGGCCGACAAGGGCAATACCCGTGAGCACGCGAAGGCGGGAGGCGAAAGTGGTGCGGTGTGTCATGGAGAGGCTCCTTGAAGTCTTCGGATCAGTAGTGGAGGCGGTAGTTGAGCTGCAGTTCGCGGGTGTTGCCTGCAGTGTTCAGTCCCGATTTGGAGAAATTCAGGCCCAGCATCAGGTGGTCGGCACCGAACACGCTGGTGGCCAGCCCGAAGCCCAGGTCATAACCCGCGCCGTTGAGGCTGTGATGAGTCAGCGCCAGCCGGGCGAAGGGCCGCAGGGCCCGCGAATACTGCTGCTCATACGCCATGTTGGCCATGACCTGCAGGCCCGAGTAGCGGAAGCTGCGCGGCAGAAGGTAGTCGATGCTGGG
Source organism: Delftia sp. JD2 (assembly GCF_001682645.1). NCBI lineage: Bacteria > Pseudomonadati > Pseudomonadota > Betaproteobacteria > Burkholderiales > Comamonadaceae > Delftia > Delftia sp. JD2. The sequence goes on along the minus strand of NZ_LFJT01000006.1, from coordinate 151,824 downwards.
CACCTCGCCCGGGGCCAGATAGCGCAGGATGGCCGCGTCGGCGCCCTCCAGCAAAGCCGGATCGTCACGGCGGTAGCTGTGCCAGGAGGTGAAGGCACCGAACTGCAGCAACGGTGCCTCGCTGCGATATGTATGAAGGTATTGCAGCTGCGTGTGGTTGCCCGAGCCCACGCGTGCGCCGGTCTGTACACGGTAGCGCTCGGCGGCAAATTCCACGGTGATCTGATCCAGCCGCGAGAGCTGATAGCTCGCGCCAAACGATGCACGGTCCTTCATGCCGCCCATGCGCATGGCCAGCGTTTCCTGGGTGACCAGATCGCGGCCCAGCGAGGCCTGCAGGCTCAGGCGGTTGTCCAGCCGATAGGTTTGCGAAAACTGCATTGGCGTGTATCCGTTCAGGCTTTCACGTCGGCCCAGCATGAATTCGCTGGTGGCTGCCTGAGTCTTGCGCGTCAGGCGCAGGCCCACGCCACGCTCGGACGATGGCGAGCGCACGGCAGCCCCCTGGTGGGTGGAGCGGCTGAACTGCTCTGCATCCACATCCAGAGCCCAGCGCGGATTCAAGGCCAGATGCCAGCTGATCCGCTTTTGCTGCTCGTCGATGCTGTCCAGATGCAGGCTGCGCAGGCGCAGCCCCCCGAAGTCGCTGAAAGCCAGCAACTGCTCGGTCAGCGCCAGGTGCAGGGGATCGTCGTCCTGCTGGTCGTCCTGGGTCTCGAAAGCCGCCGACTGGGCGCGCCGCACGTCGCCCACCAAGGCTGCTGCATTGACGCGGTCATAGCGCGGCAGCGCCTCGTCATGGCGCTGCAGCAATTGCCCGGCCTGGGCCACATCCTTTTCCGCCAGCGCCACCGTGATCTCGGCCCACAAAGGCGCGCTGGCGCTCTTGCTGCGGCTGCGCGCGTACTGCTGCCACAGGTAGCCACGCTCGGCCTGGTACTCGCCGCGCTCCTGCAGCCAGGCAATGGCCAGTTCGGCCGCCGCCGTCGAATGCTCGCGGCGCCCGCCCGCCAGATCCATGCGCAGCAGTTCTCGCAGCAAGGCCAGTTCCTCGTCACCCTGCGTCTGGAACAGCATCAGCCGATTGCGTGCCTGGCGCTGCACTTCGTCCAGTCCCTCATCCGTCAACCAGCGGCGTGCCGCCAGAGCCGCCCTGCCCTCACGCGCCCTGGTCTGGGCGACCTGGCGCTGCCATACCTGCTGGCGCAGGCTCCAGGCCAGATCGGCCTGCTGGTTCTGCTCCAGCGCATCGGCATACAACATCAGCCAGAGAAAGTCGTCGTTGTGCTCCGGACGATGCGGCTGCAGATAGCGCTGCAGCGCGATGGCAGGACGTGACAGGGTCATGTAGGCCGCGGCCAGCGCGCTGTGCATGTCGGCGTCCCGCGCCCAGATCGGCTCCACCGTGGCCAGCAGCAGCTTGAGTGCCGAGACGTTCTGCACATCGATCAACAGCCAGATCATGGCTTGGCGCAATGCCGTGGATGTGGGGTCCAGCGCAAGGCCCTTTTCAAAGGCTTCCATGGCCTTTTTCGGCTGGCCGGTTCGCTGGAAATACGAGCCCGCCACCTGGTAGAAGGTGGGCTCGCGTTGCAGGCGTTTGATCAGGGCCGGATCTGCGGCAGCGCGCTCGATCTGGCGACCGATCTGCGACCAGTCACCCTGGTCTTCCAGAAGATAGAAGGCGAGTGTGAAGTGGCGCACCTCGTGGAACTGCTCCCAGGCGCGCAGCGACATCTGCGCAGCCTCGCGCTTGTTGGTGCGCTGCAGCATCTGGATCAGTTCGTCATAGTCACGCAGGCCTGCATGAGGAGTCTGCAGCAAGCGGCGATACGCCTGAAGCATCAGTGCCTCGTTGCGCTGCTCCAGGGCCAGGTCACCCAGCAACCGCCAGTAGTCACCTTCATCCTGCATGCCTGCAGGCACGCGGGTCTGCGCATCGTCCAGCCAGCGCAGACCCAGATCGGGCTCACCCTCCAGCAGCGCAAGTACCGCAGCAGGCATGGCATGGGCGGGGGTGCGTTGCTCGGGATCGCGCAGCACGCGCTTCCAGGCGGCGAGCGCATCCTTGGGCCGGCCTGCACGCTCGGCCAGCTGCGCCAGCAGGATCTGCGATTCGGCCGTCATGCCACGGGCCTGCAGATACTCGATGGCAGCAGCAGGTTCCGCCTGGCGTTCATAGGCCTGGACCAAGGCCTGCTGCAACGCGAAGTCCTGCGGGCGTTTGACCAGTTGATGGCGCAGACCCGCGATCAGCGCACGGTCATCGAACAGGCCGGGCGCCAATCGCATCACGGTCTGCCAGGCATCCTCGCGCCCTGTGGTGTGGGCCAGCACCAACCAGTTGTCCAGCGCCAATTGCTGGCGGCCTGACCATTCCGATACCTTGGCCAGGCGTTCGCGCCAGGCCATGTCCTGGGGCGACTGCTGCACCGCAGCCGAGGCCACGCGCCAGGCATCTTCCAGATTGCGGCTTTCCAGAAACACCTCGTAGCCCAGCTGATATGTCTTGTCGTCGAACGGCAGGCCCGGCGGTGTCTTTGCGCCGGAACTGGCCGTTCGGACCCAATGCCAGCCGGGTGCGGAGAAGGCCACGGGCTGCAGCGCCCAGGCGCCGTCATCGACTGCGCCTGGCAGGCCCGCCATGCCAGCCGTCTGCATGTGCTGCAGTTGCTGTAGCAAAGACAGCTTGAGCAGTTGCTTGGCGTAGCGTTCCGCCTCGCCGTGATCACCCGCGGCTCGCGCCAGGCCTATGAGCCGGCGCAGAGTTTCGGGGTCGCTGCCCAGCAGGTCCTGCTGCTCGCGCGCCAGTACCAACGCCTGCTTGGCGAGATTGCCGGACTGCAGAACCTGCAGCGCCTGCCACAGGTAGTCACGCGACTTCTGAACATCGTCCGTCGAGGCACTGGCCTTGCGCAGAAGCTCGGCTGCATCCTCGTACATGGCCAGTCCCAAAGCCTGACGGGCGGCGGCCTCGTAGACGCCGGACTTCAGGCCAGCTGCGGCCTGCCGTCGCGCGACCTCCTCGTAGATGGAAAGCGCCAGGTTTTTGTCGTCCAGCACCATCGCTGCGGAGGCAAGGTACAGCGATTGCGCACTGCTCAGTCCGTCGCGCGGAACGCTCTTGAGTGCCTCCATGACTTGTGCCGACAACTGCTGAGCGTCGCTCGAGGAGCGATGGCCTTGCTTTTCGGCTTCCATGTAGCGCTGGTACAGCGTTTCCCAATGCTCCCAGGCCAGCATGGCCGGACTGGGGATGGCCTGCTTGCGCGCCTCTTCCTCGGCCTCACGGATGGCGGCTATGCGCTGCTGCTTGGCCTTGAGCAGGTCATGCAGGTGCTCATTGCCGGGATCGCTCTTGAGCAGGTTGTTCAAGTAGTTGAGCGAAAGCTCTGAATCGTCCTTGGTATCGGAGAGTCGGCGCTCCAGGTCGCGCTTGGGAAACAGCATCCACAGAGCACCACCGATCAGCACTGCCAGCAGTGCGATCAACCATGCAGGAACCGTGGTGGGGCGTTCAACGCGCGCCGCATTGCGCTTGTAGTTGGGCACTGGTCTGGGTACTTCTGTAGGAGCGAACGCCGGGCAGGTCCGAACTGGCCACGGCGCCATTGGCAAGGGGTTGGGAAGGCTTCACCGCGCCGAGCGTGCAGCCTTGCGGCAGGAACATGCGCAGCTCCAGTGGCACATGCCCCTGCAGGGCAAAGCGCACGCTGCCATCGGCCTGTTCCTGCCAGGAGGTGATGCGGGCGTTGCTATCGATCAGATACGGGCGGCTCGCGGGTTGCGTGCCCGCATCGCGGGCGGCCAGCCGGGCTGCGCCCGTGGCCAAGTGCAGATAGTGGCCATCCACGCCCTTGGCATAACCGGCAATGCCGCTGCTGCCGGACAGCACAGGAACGCCGAGGGAGGGCGGCATGCGCAGCGTGCGCAAACGGCCGGGTCCGCCCAGGCGCCAGCCCTGCTCGTCCTTGCCCACGGCAAAGTCATAGAAGTCCTGGACCTTGCGGATGTACTCCGAGCTGTACACCGGGTGCAACTGGTGGGAAAGCGCCCATCCGTACACCTTGTGCAATGCCTTGATGCTGGCCTGCTTGCTGGTGGAGTAGGAGTGGTAGTAGATGTCCACGGCCTTCAGGCGGCGAGGCGCATCGGTCATCTCGAAGGTTTCGATGACACGCTCGAAGCCGTAGAACGGCCCGTGCCAGAGATTGGTGTAGATGTTCTCGTTGGTGATGGGGGCATAGATCTGCAACCGCCCGCCCTTGCGCAGCCCCCAGCTGCGCACCTTGGTCAACGTGGGGCTGGCGCGGGTGATCGAGGTATCGCCACCATTCATGTTCAACAGCCCGGCTCTGTCGGAAATCGACAGGGCCTCGACGCTGGGCGAGGTGTTGCCCGACCAGAGAAACACGCTGACCGGCTTGCCCGCAGGCGCAAGGCGCGTGCGGATGTAGTCGACAGAACCGCCGATCTCCCGGTTCAGGTCCATCGTGTAGCCGGGAATGTGCAGGTTCAGATCCACCTCGTTGTTGTCATCCGGATCCCGGGGCACGCTGGGGTCCCAGATAAAGGGATGGGAGTAGGAGTGGCTGGCCACCTCCACATGGGGCATGGCGAAGATGCGCTTGGCGATGCCCTCAAGCTCGCCAGCCCATTGCGGATACAGGCCCTGCGGGGAGACCTCTGCCTCGATCACCGAGATGGTGTGCGGAATGCGGTAACGCTCCAGGATGTCGCGGCGCAGCACCTCGCCAGCAAACGGTGTCCCCGGCAATTCCGCCTTGGAAGGAAAGCCGTCGCCGTCCACATGGGCCAGCAGCAGGCGCCGGCCGTTCTCGGTCGTGACATCGGGAATCGGAAAATCCGGCAAGCGCAGGGATTCACGCAACAGCGCAAACGGATCGATGACCCAGCGGGACTGGTCAGTTCCTGGCACACCCACCACCACATAGGGCATGAGCGCAAAGCCTCCCCAGGGCGTGATGGCGGCAGACACGAAGCGGCGGCCCTGCCTGTCGTCAAACGAGAGAAGCTGGCGGCTTTGCTGGGCCATCTGCGGGGTCAGCTCCCAGCCTTCGTAATCGTGCGCAGGCTCGGCGACCTTGGACTCGAAGCCCATCATGGGAGCCAGTTCGGCGCGTTTCAGGGGGAGTGCGGGCGTGGCCTCCGTGCTGCGTGTGCCCAGCAACTGGGACAGCGTGCGGTCCTGGGTTGCGCCCAGGGTATTGACCACCAGCAAAGGCATTCCCTGCTGCACCTGATTGCCCAGCCATTGGCGCAGGGCGCCGGCCCTGGAGCCGGGCACGGCTCCGCCAAACCAGCTGATCACGCCTGCGTAACGGTCGCGCACCACATCCTGCGGCAGCGCATCGCGCATATCGACATAGTCGGCGATATAGCCCATGTAGTTGAGCGGCATCTCCAGAAAACGGTGAGCCGAGGCGCTGTTGATCGACGAGTACTCTCCGCCGTTGTAGAGAATCAACACCCTGCGCGCCACCGCCTCCACCTGGCCTATGCCCAGGGTCTGCAGGCCTGCATCCGACACCCACGGAATGACGCCCAGCTGCGCAATGCGGCGGGCGGTCTCGCGCGTGGCATCGCGGTCGTGCGGGGCCACGTAGTCGATGGACAGCACCGGCAGGCGGTCACGCTCACGGATGGTCTGCAGTTGCTGCAGCAGCCATTCGCGGTCTTTCTCGGGCACGTTCACATAGCGCTTGAGGCTGGCATCCCAGCCCCGCAACAGCGACTCGGCCGCCACCATCTGTACCTTGTCCCTCACGCGCGGCACGATCTCGAAGCCCCGGTTCAGGATCAGGCGGATGCCGGGGTAGCGCTGGTGCAGCGTCTCGATGACACGCACCAGGCCGTCCTGCTGGGCCTTTTCGTCGAAATTCGCGGCCAGGCGGTAGGAGTCCAGCGTGTCCAGGAAGAAGCCGCGAAAGCCCTGCTTCCACAGCGGCGCGATCACCTCGTCGGCAAAGAAGGCGGGCCACTGGGCAGGCGTCTGGTCCAGGACGATGGACTGCCAGGCGCCGTTGCGCGCCATCTTCCAGGCCTCGGGAATCTTGCTGAAGTAGGCGCGCTCGGGCAGCACCTCGGCCACGGAGGCATATGCGTAGAGTTCGCTGCCCGGAGCCTGCTTGCGGAATTGAATGGGGTCGTAGCCGTGGCCCGGCTCCACGACGGCGATGTCGTAGAGGCTCAGTTCACTGAGCGAGGCCTTGTTCCCGTAATAGACGGCAACCGCTGGCTCGGCGGCCTGCACCGCCCAGCCGCACAGCACCCCCCAGCAAAACAGGCAGGTTCGCAGGAAAGCGTTCACGGCCTTCTCCTTGGGGTGTGGCCACGCACGGTCAATTCATAGTTTTTGTACATCAAATTTCTAGTCGATTTGATAAAAGCTATCGTCAGTCCGACGAAATGCGGGCGCGAGCATACCGGTTTTTGTCTGCAAACGTGTCTTCTCCCTACTTTTGTGCTCGGCGCCCTTGAAGCCTGGGGGAAGCTGGGTTATGGCGATACTAGGCAGGCAGAAAAATCACCAATGAAAGGTATTCATGATTCTGGTCACAGGCGGCGCCGGCTTCATCGGCTCGCATACCTGCGTGGAACTCGCCGCTGCGGGCGAGCCCTACCTGATCTACGACAACTTCAGCAACAGCAGCCCCGATGTGCTCGAACGCATGGAACGCATCACGGGCCGGCGCCCGCTGTGCGTCGAGGGCGACGTGCGCGACCGCGCCGCGCTGGAGCGGCTGTTTGCCGAGCACTCCATCCGCGAGGTGATCCACTTCGCCGCGCTCAAGGCCGTGGGCGAGTCCGTGGCCCAGCCGCTGCGCTACTACGAACACAACGTGGGCGGCACGGTGGCCCTGCTGCAGGCCATGCGGACGGCGGGCGTGCGCAGCCTGGTGTTCTCCTCCTCGGCCACGGTCTACGGCAATCCGGCCAGCCTGCCGATCCGCGAAGACTTTCCGCTGTCCGCCACCAACCCCTACGGCCGCAGCAAGCTGTGGATCGAGGAAATGCTGGCCGACCTGGACCGGGCCGAGCCCGGCCAGTGGAGCCTGGCACGGCTGCGCTACTTCAACCCCGTGGGCGCCCATGAAAGCGGCCTGATCGGCGAGGACCCGCGCGACATCCCCAACAACCTCATGCCCTATGTGTCGCAGGTCGCCATCGGCCAGCGCCAGCAGCTCAGTGTCTATGGCGATGACTATGCGACGCCGGACGGCACGGGCGTGCGCGACTACATCCACGTCACCGACCTGGCGCGCGGCCACCTGGCGGCGCTGCGCTATCTGCGCGAGCGGCAGGGCCTGCTGACCGTGAACCTGGGCACGGGGCGCCCGGTCTCGGTGCTGGAGATGGTCAAGGCCTTCGAGCGCGCCAGCGGCCGCCCCGTGCCCTACCAGATCGTGGCGCGCCGCCCCGGCGACGTGGCCCAGTGCTGGGCCGACCCCGCCGAGGCCGAGCGCCTGCTGGGCTGGAAGGCTGCGCTGGATATCGATCGCATGTGCGAGGACGCATGGCGTTGGCAAAGCCAGGCCGCAGGCCTCAAGCGCTGAACCCCGCAGCGCATGCGGGCGCCGAGGGCGTGGTATCTTTTCGCCCTTGTTTCACGCCCTAGCCACGAGTCTGCCCATGCTTGCCAAACGCATCATCCCCTGTCTTGACGTCACGGGAGGGCGCGTCGTCAAAGGCGTGAACTTCGTGGAACTGCGCGATGCGGGCGACCCGGTGGAGATCGCCGCGCGCTACAACGCCCAGGGCGCGGACGAGCTGACCTTCCTGGACATCACGGCCACCAGCGACGGGCGCGACCTGATCCTGCCCATCATCGAGTCCGTGGCCAGCCAGGTCTTCATTCCGCTGACCGTGGGCGGCGGTGTGCGCACCGTCGAGGACGTGCGCCGCCTGCTCAACGCGGGCGCCGACAAGACCAGCTTCAACTCGGCCGCCATCGCCAACCCCGATGTGATCAACGCGGCCTCGGACAAGTACGGCGCGCAATGCATCGTCGTGGCCATCGATGCCAAGCGGCGCACGGCCGAGGACGAGCAGCGCATGGGCACCGATGGCCGCGCTGCCGGCCCCGGCTGGGACGTGTACAGCCACGGCGGACGCAAGAACACCGGCCTGGACGCCGTGCAGTGGGCCGCCGAAATGGCGCGCCGCGGCGCGGGCGAGATCCTGCTGACCAGCATGGACCGCGACGGCACCAAGTCCGGGTTCGACCTGAAGCTCACGCGCGCCGTCAGCGACGCCGTGCCCGTGCCCGTGATCGCCTCGGGCGGCGTGGGCTCGCTGGACGACCTGGCCGATGGCGTGACCCTGGGCGGCGCCGACGCCGTGCTGGCCGCCAGCATCTTCCACTACGGCGAATTCACCGTGGGCCAGGCCAAGCAGCGCATGGCCGAGCGCGGCGTGCCCGTGCGCCTCTGATACGGCGCGTCGGCGGACTCCTTCATTTCAGTTTTCCATGGCGCTCGCGCCGCCCACAACCCATGAAACCGGCGCGGCCCAAGGGACCAGGGACAGCGAGCAAGGGCCGCCCCGCAGCAAGGCTGTCGTCTCCCTCCCGCGCAGCGAGAGAGGGGGAAGGCGCGAAGCGACTCAGGGGGTGTATTTTCAATCCAGGCAATTCCTGACAATCCTGTCACAGGGATGCCCACCCAGGATATTCACAATGCAGGCAATGAACTGGCTAGATCAAGTCAAATGGGATGCGCAGGGCCTGGTGCCCGTGATTGCGCAGGAAAAGGACACGGGCGACGTGATGATGTTCGCCTGGATGAACCGCGAGGCCCTGGCCAAGACGGCCGAGCTCGGCCGCGCCGTCTACTTCAGCCGCTCGCGCAACAAGCTGTGGTTCAAGGGCGAGGAATCGGGCCACGTGCAGACCGTGCACGAGGTGCGCATCGACTGCGACAACGACGTGGTTCTGCTCAAGATCACCCAGACAGGCCACGAGCCCGGCATTGCCTGCCACACGGGGCGCCACAGCTGCTTCTACAGCGTGCTGCAGAACGGCCAGTGGCAGGCCGTCGATCCGGTCTTGAAAGACCCCGAATCGATCTACAAATGAATTCCACGACCATGAACGACACCGCAAGCACTTCCTCGCTGGACGCCCTGGCGCGCCTGGCCGCCGTCATCGAAAGCCGCAAGCCCGCCAACGGCGGCGACCCCGACAAGAGCTACGTCGCCCGCCTGCTGCACAAGGGCCCGGATGCCTTTTTGAAGAAGATCGGCGAAGAGGCCACCGAAGTGGTCATGGCCGCCAAGGACGCAGACCATGGCGGAGACGCCGGCAAAATCCTCTACGAAGTGGCCGATCTGTGGTTCCATAGCATGATCGCCCTGGCCCACTATGGCCTGACGCCCGCCCAGGTCGTTGCCGAACTGGAACGCCGCGAAGGCACCAGCGGCATTGAGGAAAAGGCGCTGCGCAAGGCCCAGGAACGTGATGTGAACGAGAAAGGACCGCTGCCATGAGTGACGATTACATCGAAGTCCGTGCCCTGGACCAGTCCCGCATCGAAGGCCTCAAGGCCTGGGGCTGGGTCAGCTACCTGCTGCACCTGGTGGTGGCCGTGGCCGCCGTCGTGCCGGGCGCCCAGCCCAGCATTGCGCTGCTGGTGATCGCCCTGATCATCGATCTGGTCAAGCGCGGCGACGCCGAAGGCAGCTGGATGGCCAACCACTTCTCGTGGCGCATCCGCAGCGTGATCTGGGCCGGCATCCTGTACCTGGTCACGGCGCCGCTGTGGCTGCTGTTCTTCGTGCCCGGCTGGATCGCCTGGACCGTCATCTCCATCTGGTTCCTCTACCGCATCGTGCGCGGCATGGTCGCCATGAACCGCAACCAGGCCGTGGACCGCTGAAGGTCCCGGGCACACCGCCATGACTCCGACCCCGACCTGCAAGATCAACCTCGCCCTGCAGGGCGGGGGCTCGCACGGTGCCCTGACCTGGGGCGTGCTCGATGCGCTGCTGGAAGACGGCAGCTTTGTCTTCGACGGCATCAGCGGTACCAGCGCCGGTGCCATGAATGCCGTGGCCCTGGCCCAGGGCTTTGCCAAGGCTGCACGCCAGGAAAGCGATCCGGTGGCCGCCCAGGCGCTGGGGGCCGAGCTGGCCCGCGCCACGCTGACCGAACTGTGGGAAGGCGTGGGCACCATGGGCAGCCTGATGTGGGGCGCGCCCCTGCCGGGCAGCCCCTTCATGGGCGTGCTCAACCAGTTCTTCTCGCCCTACCAGACCAACCCGTTGGACATCAACCCGCTGCGCAAGCTGCTCGAACGGGTCGTGGATTTCGAGGCGCTGACGCATCCGCCCGTGGAAGGCGTGGTGCCCAAGGTCTTTGTCTGCGCCACCAATGTGCGCACGGGCCGGGGCTGCATCTTTTCGGGCAGAAAACTCAGTGCCGACGCGGTCATGGCCTCGGCCTGCCTGCCTCAGCTGTTCAAGGCCGTGGAAATCGATGGCGAGCCGTACTGGGATGGCGGCTTTTCGGGCAACCCGGCGCTGTACCCGCTGATCTACGGCACGGCGTCCAGCGACATCCTGCTGGTGCAGATCAACCCCATTGAGCACACCGATCTGCCCAACACGGCGGCCGACATCATGGACCGCATGAACGAGGTCACATTCAACGCCGGCCTGCTGGCCGAGCTGCGCGCCATCGAGTTCGTCAAGCGCCTGCTAGAGCAGGGCAAGCTGGACCCGGCACGCTACAAAAAGGTGCTGCTGCACCGCGTGGACGGCGGCTCTGTGCTCAAGGGTTATGGCGCCTCGACCAAGACGCGCTCCGACATGCGCTTCGTGCGCGAGCTGTTCGAGCTCGGACGCGAGCAGGGCCAGCAGTGGCTCCAGCAGCACCGCAGCGACATCGGCGTACGCCAGACGCTGCGCATCAACGACAATCCGGCCTGATTTCCAACCTACCGCCAGCCTCCCAGGATTCCTGTAGCGCCATGCACGACCACGACCCGAACTGCCTGTTTTGCCGCATCACCAAAGGCGAGATCCCTTCCCGCAAGGTCTATGAGGACGAAGAAGTCTTCGCCTTCCACGACATCCATCCCGGCGCGCCCATCCACTTCCTGATGGTGCCCAAGAAGCACATCCCCTCCATGGCCCAGGTCCAGGCCGAAGACGCCCCGCTGCTGGGCCGCCTGATGGCACTGGCGCCCCGCCTGGCTGCCGAGCAAGGCTGCAACCCGTATCCCGACGGCGGCTTTCGCCTGGTGGTCAACACGGGCACCGAAGGCGGCCAGGAAGTCCACCACCTGCATATCCACGTCATGGGCGGCCCCCGCCCCTGGCTCAAGGGCTGAAACTCAAGGGCTGAAAACGCCGCAGCGGCCATGCTGCCTGCGGCAGATGGCTGACGCCCGGCACAAGGTGGCCCGTCTCTTGCTTGAGGCACCCTCTGTTTCTTGCGTCGGCCAAACGGCTTTTGTGGGGCCTTGCGAACTGCCGCCATGGCCCGGCGTCTAAAATGACCTGCAATTCTTAGGAGAGATTCTCATGGGCTCGTTTTCCATCTGGCATTGGCTGATCGTCCTGGCCATCGTGGTTCTGGTGTTCGGCACCAAGAAGCTGAAGAACATCGGTTCCGACCTCGGCGGCGCCGTCAAGGGCTTCAAGGACGGCGTGAAGGACGGTTCGACCTCCACCGACACTCCCGCAGCCGCTCCCGGCCAGGTCGCCGGCCAGACGGCTGCCGACAAGACCACCATCGACGTCGAAGCCAAGCAAAAGAGCTGATGGCCCGCACGCCAAGCTTCCATGTTTGATATTGGCCTTTCCAAGATGGCGCTCATCGGTGCCGTGGCCCTCGTGGTCATCGGTCCCGAGAAGCTGCCGCGCGTGGCGCGTACCGTCGGCACCCTACTGGGCAAGGCCCAGCGCTATGTCTCCGATGTGAAGGCCGAGGTCAACCGTTCGATGGAACTCGACGAGTTGCGCAAGATGAAGGACACGGTGGAAGGCGCGGCGCGAGACGTCGAGCAATCCATACACACTTCGGCCGCCAACTTCGAGAAGGACTGGAACGAGTCCACGGCATCGCTCAACGGCACGTCTTCCTCGTACGACTCCTCTTCCTACGGCTCCGACAGCGATACCTACAGCGCCGTGGCGCCGGCCTACCGCCACCCGGGCAAGAACTGGCGCCTCAAGCGTGCCGCCGTGCCCCAGTGGTACAAGGCCCGCGCCGGCGTGCGCACCAAGGCGCAGTCGGGCGCGGCGCGCGTGGCGCGCTTTCGCCCCCAGAAGTCCCGCTGAAGATGCCGGCGCGCCGCGGGCCACGAGGCAACCAGCCCAGCCTCTGCCACCCGGGCACCCGCCATTGCCGAATCCTGCCCGATCCGTCGGGCTTTCTGCTTTTCACCCCAGGTCCGTGGATGCCCTTGCGGCCCGCCGCGGTTTCGCACCATGTCCGACATTCCACCTAAAGACGACGAGCTGGCAGGCACCGAGCAGCCTTTCGTCCAGCACCTGATGGAGCTGCGCGACCGCCTGCTCTATTGCATCTACGGCATCGGTCTGGCGATCGCCGTGCTGGCCGTGTGGCCCGGCCCCAACGGGCTGATCGACTTCATCGCCCATCCGATCAAGGCCCACATGCCGCCCGATGCCAAGCTCATCGCGGTGGGCGTGTTCACGCCCTTCTTCGTACCGCTCAAGGTGCTGATGATGGTGGGCGTGCTGGCCGTGCTGCCCTGGATCATGTACCAGATGTGGGCCTTCGTGGCGCCCGGCCTGTACAGCCATGAAAAGCGCTTTGCGCTGCCGCTGATCATCTTCGGCAGCCTGCTGGCCTATATCGGCATCGCCTTCGTGCAGTTCTTCGTGCTCGACAAGATGTTCGCCTTCATCCAGGGCTTCACCCCGGACAGCGTGGCGGCCACGCCGGACATCGCCTCGTATGTGGAGGCCATCCTGTCGCTGTACCTGGCCTTTGGCCTGGCCTTCCAGGTGCCCATCGTGGTCATGCTGCTGGTGCGCTTCGGCCTGGTGGACATCGCCAAGCTCAAGTCCTTCCGTGGCTACTTCATCGTGGTGGCCTTCATCATCGCCGCCGTGGTCACGCCGCCCGACGTGATCTCCCAACTGGCCCTGGCCATTCCGATGTGCATTCTTTACGAAATAGGCATCCTGGGCGCCGGCTGGTTCAGCCGCGTCTCCAAGGCACCGGAAGAAGAAGCCGAACCCGGCACCGCAGTGGACAAGCCGGCAGAGGATAAACCCTCCCCCTGAGTCGCTTCGCGCCTTCCCCCAGAGGGGGACGACACCCTCGGTGCGGGGCGGCGCGGCCGGCCCAGGCCCTTCCTCGGTGTCCCTCGCTTTAGGGCGCGCCAGTTTCAAGGGCCTACGCTGAAACACGAGGAATCTGTAATAAAAAGCCCTTGGTTCATCACCAAGGGCTTTTTCTTTGTCTATGGCCAAGCCCCTTCCGGGGTTGGCATCTCACCGAGGCAGGTCGGACGCGCCCATCAAGAATTCATCGATGGAGCGAGCGGCCTGACGGCCTTCGCGGATGGCCCAGACGACCAGGGACTGGCCGCGGCGCACGTCGCCGGCGGCGAACAGCTTGGGCACGCTGGTGGCGTAGCCGCCCGTGAAGTCGGTGGTGGCCTTGGCATTGCCGCGGGTGTCCTTGTCCACGCCAAAGGCGTCGAGCACGGCCTGCACAGGGCTGACGAAGCCCATAGCCAGCAGCACCAGGTCGGCCTTGAGCACCTGCTCGCTGCCGGGCACCTCGACCATCTTGCCGTCCTTCATTTCGATGCGCACGGTCTTGACGGCCGTGACCTGGCCCTTCTCGCCGATGAACTCCTTGGTGGCGATGGCGAACTCGCGCTCGCAGCCTTCCTCGTGGCTGGAGCTGGTGCGCAGCTTGATTGGCCAGTAGGGCCAGACCAGGGGCTTGTTCTCCTGCTCGGGCGGCATGGGCATCAGCTCGAACTGGGTCACGCTGACGGCGCCGTGGCGGTTGCTGGTGCCCACGCAGTCGGAGCCGGTGTCGCCGCCACCGATGACGATGACGTGCTTGCCATCGGCCCGCAGCTGGCCCTTGAGCTTGTCGCCGGCGTTGACCTTGTTTTGCTGCGGCAGGAACTCCATGGCGAAATGGATGCCCTTGAGTTCGCGGCCGGGCACGGGCAGGTCGCGCGACTGCTCGGCACCGCCTGTCAGCAGCACGGCGTCGAACTCGGCCATGAGCTGCTCGGGGCTGACGGTTTCCTTGGCCCAGTTGGTGACCTTGGAGTCTTCGCCCAGGCCGTCCTTGCCCGCCACCAGCACGCCGGTACGGATCTTGACGCCTTCGGCCACGAGCTGCTCGACGCGGCGGTCGATGTGCGACTTCTCCATCTTGAAGTCGGGAATGCCGTAGCGCAGCAGGCCGCCCACGCGGTCGTTCTTCTCGAACAGCGTGACATCGTGGCCGGCGCGCGCCAGTTGCTGCGATGCGGCCAGGCCTGCGGGGCCTGCGCCGACTACGGCCACCTTCTTGCCGGTCTTGCGGCTGCTGGGCAGGGGCTTGACCCAGCCTTCGGCCCAGGCACGGTCGATGATGGCGTGCTCGATGGACTTGATGCCCACGGCGTCGTCGTTGATGTTCAGGGTGCAGGCGGCCTCGCAGGGCGCGGGGCAGATGCGGCCGGTGAACTCGGGGAAGTTGTTGGTGCTGTGCAGCACGGCGCTGGCGCTCTTCCAGCCGCCGTGGAAGACCAGGTCGTTGAAGTCCGGAATGATGTTGTTGACCGGGCAGCCGCTGTTGCAGAACGGCGTGCCGCAGTCCATGCAGCGCGCGCCCTGGATCTTGGCCTGGCTGTCATCGAGGCCGATGACGAATTCCTTGTAGTGCTTCACGCGCTCGACGACGGGCGCGTAGCCCTCCTCGAGGCGTTCATATTCCATGAAGCCGGTGGTCTTTCCCATGATTCGTTGTCCTGATGTGTGGGGTGCAGGGATGGATGCGGGCCGCTGCCCGCATCCTTCGCTTCCTTGTTATTTGGCGGCCACGGCTTCCTTGGCGTGTTCCTCGACCTCGGGCGTGGCGGGCTCTTCCATCACCTGGCGCTCGTACATCTCGGACAGGGCACGCTTGTACTCGCTGGGGAAGACCTTGACGAACTTGGAGCGGGCCGCCGCCCAGTTGTCCAGCAGGTCGCGGGCGCGCTTGGAGCCGGTCCAGCGGCTGTGCGCCTCGATCAGTGCACGCAGCTGGCGTTCGTCGGTTTCGCGGCGGTGCCAGACGGCGGGCGAGACCTGGGCCAGGTGTTCGTCGTGGGGCAGCACCTGGTCCAGCGAGACGGACGCCTTGTTGCAGCGCTCGGCGAAACGGCCATCCTCGTCATACACATAGGCCACGCCGCCGCTCATGCCAGCCGCGAAGTTGCGGCCCGTCTTGCCCAGCACCACCACGGTGCCGCCGGTCATGTATTCGCAGCCGTGGTCGCCCACGCCTTCGACCACGGCCGTGGCGCCCGACAGGCGCACCGCGAAACGCTCGCCGGCCACGCCGCCGAAGAAGGCCTCGCCGCTGGTGGCACCGAACATCACGGTGTTGCCGACGATGGTGTTGGTCGTCGTGTCGCCGCGGAATTCATGGCTGGCATGCACCACCACGCGGCCGCCGGACAGGCCCTTGCCCGTGTAGTCGTTGGCATCGCCGCGCAGGTTCAGCGTGATGCCGTTGCACAGGAAGGCACCGAAGGACTGGCCGCCGGTTCCCTCGAAGTGGATGCGGATGGTGTCATCCGGCAGGCCTTCGGGATGCACGCGCGTCACGGCACCGGAGAGCATGGCGCCCACGGAGCGGTTGACGTTGCGCGCCACTTCCATGATGCGCACGCGCTCGCCGTTCTCGATGGCGGGCTTGCAGCGCTCGATGAGCTTCACGTCCAGTGCCTTGTCCAGCAGGTGGTCCTGCTTTTCGACATGGAAGCGCGCCACGTCGGCGGGCACTTCGGGCTGAGCGAACAGGCGCGAGAAGTCCAGGCCCTGGGCCTTCCAGTGCTGCAGGCCCTTGCGGGTGTCCAGCAGGTCGGCACGGCCGATCAGGTCGTCGAACTTGGCAACGCCCAGCTGGGCCATGATCTGGCGCACTTCCTCGGCGATGAAGAAGAAGTAGTTCACCACATGCTCGGGCTTGCCCGAGAACTTGGCGCGCAGCACCGGGTCCTGCGTGGCCACGCCCACGGGGCAGGTGTTCAGGTGGCACTTGCGCATCATGATGCAGCCCTCGACGACCAGGGGCGCCGTGGCGAAGCCGAACTCGTCGGCGCCCAGCAGCGCGCCGATGACGACGTCGCGGCCGGTCTTCATCTGGCCGTCGGCCTGAACGCGGATGCGGCCGCGCAGGCGGTTGAGCACCAGGGTCTGCTGGGTCTCGGCCAGGCCGATTTCCCAGGGCGAGCCCGCATGCTTGATGGACGACCAGGGCGATGCGCCCGTGCCGCCGTCGTGCCCCGCGATCACCACGTGGTCGCTCTTGCACTTGGCCACGCCGGCCGCGATGGTGCCCACGCCCACTTCGGACACGAGCTTGACCGAGATGTCGGCGTGCGGCGCCACGTTCTTCAGGTCGTGGATCAGCTGGGCCAGATCCTCGATGGAGTAGATGTCGTGGTGGGGCGGGGGCGAGATCAGGCCGACGCCGGGCACGGAGTGGCGCAGCTTGCCGATGTAGTCGGACACCTTGCCGCCGGGCAGCTGGCCGCCTTCGCCGGGCTTGGCGCCCTGGGCCATCTTGATCTGCACCTGGTCCGAGGACGACAGGTACTCGGCCGTGACGCCGAAGCGGCCCGATGCCACCTGCTTGATCCTGGAGCGCAGCGAGTCGCCGTCCTGCAGTTCGATGTCGGCCTCGACCTTGTCGGCGCCGATGATGGAGCCCAGGGTCTCACCCTTCTTGATCGGGATGCCCTTGAGCTCGTTGCGGTAGCGCTGGGGATCTTCCCCGCCTTCGCCGGTGTTGCTCTTGCCGCCGATGCGGTTCATGGCCACGGCCAGCGTGGCATGGGCCTCGGTGCTGATCGAGCCCAGGGACATGGCGCCCGTGGCAAAGCGCTTGACGATGTCCTTGGCCGATTCGACCTGGTCCAGCGCAATGGCCTTGGCCGGGTCGAACTTGAACTCGAACAGGCCGCGCAGCGTCATGTGGCGCTTGCTCTGGTCGTTGATCAGCTGGGCGTATTCCTTGTACGTGCTCCAGTTGTTGGAGCGCGTGGAATGCTGCAGCTTGGCGATGGCGTCGGGCGACCACATGTGCTCTTCGCCACGGGCGCGCCAGGCGTATTCGCCACCGGCGTCCAGCATGGTCTCCAGCACGGGATCGTCACCGAAGGCCGCGCGGTGGTTGCGGATGGTTTCCTCGGCGATCTCGAAGACGCCGATGCCCTCGACGCGGCTGGCCGTGCCGGTGAAGTACTTGTCCACGGTGTCGCTGTTCAGGCCGATCACCTCGAACAGCTGGGCGCCGCAATAGGACATGTAGGTGGACACGCCCATCTTGGACATGATCTTGGACAGGCCCTTGCCGATGGCCTTGACGTAGTTGTAGATGGCCTTGTCGGCCGACAGGTCGCCGCCCAGCTCCTTGTGCATGTCGGCCAGGGTTTCCATGGCCAGGTAGGGATGCACGGCCTCGGCGCCGTAGCCTGCCAGCACGGCGAAGTGGTGCACTTCGCGCGCCGTGCCCGTTTCCACGACCAGGCCGGCCGTGGTGCGCAGGCCCTCGCGCACCAGGTGCTGGTGGATGGCCGACAGCGCGAGCAGCGCGGGGATGGCCACCTGGGTGGCGCTCACATGGCGGTCGCTGATGATCAGGATGTTGGCGCCGCCCTTGATGGCGTCCACGGCCTGCGCGCACAGCGATGCCAGCTTGGCTTCCACGCCCTGCTTGCCCCAGGACAGCGGGTAGGTGATGTCGATCGTTGCGCTCTTGAACTTGCCCTGCGTGTGGCGTTCGATGTCGCGCAGCTTGGCCATGTCGGCGAAGTCCAGCACGGGCTGGTGCACTTCGAGGCGCATGGGCGGGTTGACCTGGTTGATGTCCAGCAGGTTGGGCTTGGGTCCGATGAAGGACACCAGCGACATCACGATGGCTTCGCGGATGGGGTCGATCGGCGGGTTGGTCACCTGCGCGAACATCTGGCGGAAGTAGTTGTACAGCGGCTTGTTCTTGTCCGACAGCACGGCCAGCGGGCTGTCGTTGCCCATGGAGCCGATGCCTTCCTCGCCGTTCTTCGCCATGGGGGCCAGCAGGAACTTGATGTCTTCCTGCGTGAAGCCGAAGGCCTGCTGGCGCTCGAGCAGCGGCAGGCTGGCGGCCTCGGGGCCGGCATGGGTGTCACCGCCCACGCTGCCCAGCTTGATGCGCAGGTTCTCGATCCACTGCTTGTAGGGCTTGGTGTTGACGATGTTGGCCTTGAGCTCGTCGTCCTCGATCAGGCGGCCCTGCTCCAGGTCGATCAGCAGCATCTTGCCGGGCTGCAGGCGCCACTTGCGCACGATGGAGCTGTCGGGCACGGGCAGCACGCCGGCCTCGGAAGCCAGGATGACCAGGTCGTCGTCGGTGATCACGTAGCGCGAGGGGCGCAGGCCGTTGCGGTCCAGCGTGGCGCCGATCTGGCGGCCATCGGTGAACACGATGGAGGCCGGGCCGTCCCAGGGCTCCATCATGGCGGCGT
This sequence comes from Delftia sp. JD2, assembly GCF_001682645.1. NCBI lineage: Bacteria > Pseudomonadati > Pseudomonadota > Betaproteobacteria > Burkholderiales > Comamonadaceae > Delftia > Delftia sp. JD2. Next base: position 133,105 of record NZ_LFJT01000006.1, on the reverse strand, counting down.
GGTATTCATAGAAGGCGCGGCGGCGCTCGTCCATGGACTCGTGCTGCTCCCAGGGCTCGGGAATCATCATCATCACGGCCTGGCTGATGGGGTAGCCGGCCATGGTCAGCAGTTCCAGGCAGTTGTCGAACGTAGCCGTGTCGGACTGGCCTGCGAAGCTGATGGGATAGAGCTTCTTGAGGTCCTCGGCCAGCACGGGCGAGGCCATCACGCCCTCGCGCGCCAGCATCCAGTTGTAGTTGCCGCGCACGGTGTTGATTTCACCGTTGTGGGCCACGTAGCGGTAGGGGTGGGCCAGCGGCCACTCGGGGAAGGTGTTGGTGGAAAAGCGCTGGTGCACCAGGCCGATGGCCGAGACGCAGCGCTCGTCGGACAGGTCGTTGTAGTACACGCCCACCTGGTCGGCCAGCAGCAGGCCCTTGTAGACCACGGTGCGGCTGCTCATGCTGGGAACGTAGTATTCCTTGCTGTGCTTGAGCTTGAGGTTCTGGATGGCGGCGCTGGCCGTCTTGCGGATCACGTACAGCTTGCGCTCGAGCGCGTCCTGCACGATCACGTCGGCGCCGCGGCCAATGAAGACCTGGCGCAGGATGGGCTCCTTTTCCTGGACCGTGGGCGACATGGGCATGTCGCGGTTCACGGGCACATCGCGCCAGCCCAGCAGGACCTGGCCTTCGGCCTTGATGGCGCGTTCCATCTCCTGCTCGCAGGCCAGGCGCGAGGCATGCTCCTTGGGCAGGAAGATCATGCCCACGCCGTACTCGCCCGCGGGCGGCAGGGCCACGCCCTGCTTTGCCATCTCTTCGCGGTAGAGCTGGTCGGGAATCTGGATCAGAATGCCCGCGCCATCGCCCATGAGCTTGTCGGCGCCCACGGCGCCGCGATGGTCGATGTTTTCGAGGATCTTGAGCGCGCCGGTGACGATGTCATGGCGCTTGACGCCCTTGATATGTGCAACAAAGCCGAGGCCGCAGGCGTCGTGCTCGTTGCTCTTGGAGTACAGACCGTGGTCTTGGAGATGCTTGATCTCGGCAGCCGTCGTCATGGCGGAATCCTCAAATTTTTCGCAGGGAACGCAAGATTAAGGCAAGGCATCACCTCATGCAATAAATTTATATGAGGGTCAGATCCCAATTAATTCCAGAACAAAAAAATCGGAAATTAATAAGGGACATATTTATTTCACAAAGACCTGCAGTGAGGAATCAAGCACTTGCAGGCCATCAGTGGGCACTAACGCACTGTTGTGGTGCGCTCATTGGTCCGTCCGGGCGGACGGCCGGCACGTTGGCGGGTCACACGGCGCTCGGTGCGCTGTTGTAAATCGGCAATGAATTGCTCATCGCCCAGCGCCCAGCCCCGCAGCGCCGACTGGCTGATGCGCTCGGCGTCGTCGGCGCCAACCCCCTCTTCCACGGCTTCCACATAGGCCGCATCCCGCGCAAACGGGGTGTTGCCCAGCTCCCAGAACACGGCATGGGGCTGGATCAGCGCGTCGCTGCGCAGGCCGGCGTTGTGCGCGTAGCTGGACCAGGGCCAGTCGGCCGGCCGCTGGACCAGGCCGGCGCGCACGGGGCTGTCGTCCATGAAGACCATGGTGGGCAGCAGCCAGCTGGGCTGCAGCACCGTGCCGCGATAGCGGCCTTCCCACAGCGTGCCGCTGCGGCCGTGTCGGTCGTTGAAGTAGCGCACATAGCGCCGGCCCACGGCCTGCATGAACTTGGGCAGGCCATCGCTGGTGCGGGGCGTGGCCAGCAGGTGGAACTGGCTGGGCAGCAGCACGTAGGCATGCACGGCCAGCTCGCAGCTGCGCGCCATCTCGCGCAGCAGCCCCAGCATGGTTTCCCGGTCCTGGGCATCGATGAAGATGTCCCCGCCGTTGTTGCCGAGCTGGATGATGTGGTGCGGCAGATCCGCAAGGGTGAGTCGGGGCAGGCGGGCCATGGTGCGAGTGCGGGGCGTGGATCGGCAATTATGGAGCGCCGCGCCGCCCGCCGCCCTAGAGGGAAAGCCGCGATGAGGCCCGCAGCAGCTGGCTCACCAGTTGCGTGGCGGCCAGCAGCCGGGGCAGCAGTTGCCCGCGCATCATCTCGGCGCTGTTGCGGTTGGCCTGGCCGCTGATGTTGAGCGCGGCCACGGTGCGCCCGGCCGCGTTCTTCACGGGCGCCGCGATGGAGATCAGGCCTTCGGCCAGTTCCTGGTCCACCAGGGCCCAGCCCTGGGCGCGCACCTCCAGAATGCGCTGGCGCAGGCGGTCATCATCCTGCTCGGTCAGGGCCGTGAACTGCCGGCGCTCGCGCGCATCCAGCAGGGCCTGCAGGGATTCATCGCTCTCGCCGGCCAGCAGCACGCGACCCATCGAGGTCCAGCAGGCCGGCAGGCGCGAGCCCACGCCGAGGTTGGTGCTCATGATCTTGTGGGTGTGCACGCGCAGCACATAGACGATGTCGCCGCCATCGAGCACGGCGGCCGAGCAGGACTCCTTGACCTCGTCGACCAGGTTTTCCATCACGGGCTCGGCCAGGTTCCAGACCGGGGTGGAACTGAGATAGGCAAAGCCCAGTTCCATGATGCGCGGCGTGAGCTGGAACAGCTTGCCGTCGCTCTTCACATAGCCCAGCGTCTGCAGCGTCAGCAGGATGCGCCGGGCCCCGGCGCGCGTGAGCCCCGTGCGCGCCGCCACCTCGCTGAGCGTCTGCGCGGGCGCCTCGGCGCTGAACGAGCGGATCACGCCCAGGCCGCGCGCAAAGGACTGCACATAGCTGTCGCCGGGGCGCGGCGTGCCGCCCTCTTCTTCTGTCCCACCTGTGGAAATTACGGAAGCGGCATTTTTTTCCATGGCTCTATAATTCTTTCTGCGAACTTTTGTTCTACATACGAACATTTTAGCGCAGCGCCAGCGGCCTGCATACCGGAGACAAGCAAGTGATCAACAAAATCACCGACACCATCGCCGAGGCGTTGTCGGGCGTCCAGGACGGCTCCACCGTGCTGATCGGGGGCTTCGGCACCTCGGGCAATCCCACCGAACTCATCGACGGCCTGATCGCCCACGGCGCACGCGAGCTGACCGTGGTCAACAACAACGCGGGCAACGGAGACCAGGGCCTGGCCGCCCTGCTCAAGAGCGGCCAGGTGCGCAAGATCATCTGCAGCTTCCCCCGCCAGGTGGACAGCTGGGTGTTCGACGACCTGTACCGCAGCGGCAAGATCGAGCTGGAACTCGTGCCCCAGGGCAACCTGGCCGAGCGCCTGCGCGCCGCCGGCGCCGGCATCGGCGGCTTCTTCTGCCCCACGGCCTATGGCACGGAGCTGGCCAACGGCAAGGAAACGCGCGAGATCAACGGCAAGCACTATGTGCTGGAGCATCCCATCCACGGCGACGTGGCACTGGTCAAGGCCGAGAAGGGCGACCGCTGGGGCAACCTGACCTACCGCATGTCGGCCCGCAACTTCGGGCCCGTGATGGCCACGGCGGCCAAGCACACGATCGCCACCGTGCACGAGATCGTGGAGCTGGGCGCGCTGGATCCCGAGGCCGTGGTCACGCCCGGCATCTACGTGAGCCAGATCGTGAAGATCGACCGTGTGGCCACCCAGGCCGGCGGCTTCAAGAAAACCGCATGAGCGCCCCAACCGCCGAAAGCAAGAGCATGAGCAGCTACCAGAAACGCAGCAAGCAAGAGCTGGCCCGGCGCGTGGCCGAAGACATCTTCGACGGCGCCTACGTCAACCTGGGCATCGGCATGCCCACCCAGGTGGCCAACCACATCCCGGCCGGCCGCGAGGTCATCCTGCAAAGCGAGAACGGCATCCTGGGCATGGGCCCGGCGCCCGCCGAAGGCCAGGAGGACTATGACCTGACCAATGCCGGCAAGCAGCCCGTCACCCTGCTGCCGGGCGGCTGCTACTTCCACCATGCCGACAGCTTCGCCATGATGCGCGGCGGCCACCTGGACATCTGCGTGCTGGGCGCCTTCCAGGTCTCGGCCACCGGCGACCTGGCCAACTGGAGCACGGGCGAGGCCGGTGCCATCCCCGCCGTGGGCGGCGCCATGGACCTGGCCGTGGGTGCACGCCAGACCTGGGTGATGATGGACCTGCTGACCAAGACCGGCGAATGCAAGGTCGTCGAGGCCTGCAGCTATCCGCTCACGGGCCTGTCCTGCGTCAAGCGCATCTACACCGACCTGTGCACGCTGGAATGCACGCCCGAGGGCCTGCGCCTGATCGACACCGTGCCCGGCCTCTCGCACGCCGAGCTGCAGTCCATCGTGGGCCTGCCCATCAAGGACGCGACGGCCACGGCCTGATCCCTCAGCTCCCCACCCAGTGGGTGCGCTGCGGCGCACCCCGGCACCTCTTCATTCTTTTTCCAGGAGACACCATGAGCCAGTCCAATCAGGCCTTCATCTGCGACGCCATCCGCACCCCCTTCGGCCGCTACGGCGGCGCCCTGTCCCCGGTGCGTGCCGATGACCTCGGCGCCGTGCCGATCAAGGCGCTGATGGAGCGCAACCCCGGCGTGGACTGGACGGCCGTGGCCGACGTGCTCTACGGCTGCGCCAACCAGGCCGGCGAAGACAACCGCAACGTGGCGCGCATGTCCGCCCTGCTGGCCGGCCTGCCCATCGATGTTCCGGGCGCCACCATCAACCGCCTGTGCGGTTCGGGCCTGGACGCCGTGGGCACGGCCGCGCGCGCCATCAAGGCGGGCGAGGCCCGCCTGATGATCGCGGGCGGCGTGGAAAGCATGAGCCGTGCGCCCTTCGTCATGCCCAAGGCCGAAAGCGCCTTCAGCCGCAGCAACGCCGTGTACGACACCACCATCGGCTGGCGCTTCGTCAACAAGCTGATGAAGCAGCAGTACGGCGTGGACTCCATGCCCGAGACGGCCGAGAACGTGGCCGACGACTTCAAGATCGAGCGCGAAGCCCAGGACCGCATGGCCCTGGCCAGCCAGCAAAAGGCGGCCGCCGCCATCGCGGCCGGCTACCTGGCCAAGGAAATCGTGTCCGTGTCCATTGCCCAGAAAAAGGGCGACGCCATCGTGGTGAGCCAGGACGAACATCCGCGCGCCACCACCATCGAGGCGCTGGCCAAGCTCAAGGGCGTGGTGCGCCCGGATGGCACGGTGACGGCCGGCAATGCCAGCGGCGTGAACGACGGCGCCTGCGCCCTGCTGCTGGCCAACGAGGAAGCCGCCAAGCAATACAACCTGGTGCCCCGCGCCCGCGTGGTCGGCATGGCCGTGGCCGGCGTGGCGCCGCGCATCATGGGCTTCGGCCCCGCGCCCGCCGTGCACAAGGTGCTGGCCCTGACCGGCCTGACGCTGGAGCAGATGGACGTGATCGAGCTGAACGAAGCCTTCGCCGCGCAGGGCCTGGCCGTGCTGCGCGATCTGGGCATTGCCGACGACGACCGCCGCGTCAACCAATGGGGCGGCGCCATTGCGCTGGGCCATCCGCTGGGTGCCTCCGGTGCCCGCCTGGCCACCACGGCCGTGAACCAGCTGCAAACGCTGGGCGGCCGCTACGCGCTGTGCACCATGTGCATCGGCGTGGGCCAGGGCATTGCCGTGATCCTGGAAAAGGTCTGAGACTGCGATGAGCACCGTGGATAACAAGACACCCGTCACCGTGGTCAGCGGCGCCAGCAACGGCATCGGCCGCGCCATCGCCGAGGCCCTGCTGGCTCAGGGCCGCGCCGTGGTCAACCTCGACTACGTGCTGCCCGATTGGAGCCATCCCCTGCTGGTGAGCTACCAGGCCGACCTGACCAGCGAGCAGGCCACCGCCGAGGCGGCGGCCCGCATTGCCGCCGCGCACAACGTGGTGGCCCTGGTCAACAACGCGGGTGCCACGCGCCCCGGCACCATCGACAACGCCAGCACCCAGCATCTCGACGACGTGGTGGGACTGCACCTCCGCGCGCCCATGCTGCTGGTGCAGGCCTTCCTGCCCACGCTGCGCGCCTGCGGCGAAGGGCGCATCGTGAACATGTCCTCGCGCGCCGCGCTGGGCAAGCCTGACCGCATCGTCTACTCGGCGACCAAGGCGGGCCTGATCGGCCTGACGCGCACACTGGCCATGGAACTGGGCCGCGACCGCATCACGGTCAACGCCCTGGGCCCCGGCCCCATCGCCACCGAGCTGTTCACCAAGAGCAACCCCGAGGGCGCGCCGCAGACCCAGCGCATCCTCAACAGCATTGCCGTGGGCCGCATGGGCACACCGGAAGACGTGGCCCGTGCCGCGCTGTTCTTCCTGTCGCCCGACAACGGCTTCGTCACCGGCCAGGTGCTCTATATCTGCGGCGGCACCACGCTGGGCGTGGCGCCCGTCTGACCACCCGTCTGACCGAACGCCTTTCCAGGCACAACACCCTTCAAGAAGAACCACTGGAAGCGCCCGCCTGCACAGGCGGACGCCACACAGGGCCCTGCCCTGGCCCAGCCCGGCGTTGCCGGGCCCGGCCATCCACCTTATTGCCGAATCAGGAGACCTCTCGATGTCCGATCAAACCACCCACTTCACCCGCCGCCGTGGCCTGCAGGCGCTGGCCGCCGCATCCCTGACCGCCCTCGGCGCCCTGTCCGGCACCGCCGCCCTGGCCCAGGACGGCTTCCCCAGCAAGCCCATCACCATCCTCGTGCCCTTTGCCGCTGGCGGCACCACCGACATCCTGGCGCGCATCGTCGCCCAGGCGCTGCAGCAGGAACTGGGCCAGACCGTGATCGTGGACAACAAGCCCGGCGCGGGCGGCAACATCGGCGCCGTGGCCGCCGCGCGTGCGCCGGCCGACGGCTACACGCTGTTCATGGGCACCGTGGGCACGCATGCCATCAATGCAGCGCTCTACGCCAAGCCCGGCTTCGACCCCATCAAGGACTTCTCGCCCCTGACGCGCGTGGCCAACGTGCCCAACCTGCTGGTGGCCCACCCCAGCCAGCCGTTCAAGACCGTCAAGGAAATGATCGCCTACGCGCGCGCCAATCCCGGCAAGCTGAACTACGGCTCCTCGGGCAGCGGCAGCTCCATCCACCTGTCGGGCGAGCTGTTCCGCTCCATGACGGGCCTGGACATGGTGCACGTGCCCTACAAGGGCAGCGCCCCGGCCATCACCGACCTGCTGGGCAACCAGATCGCCATCATGTTCGACAACATGCCCTCGGCCATCCAGCATGTGCGCTCGGGCAAGCTGCGTCCCATCGCCGTGACCACGGCCAAGCGCTCGCCCGAACTGCCCGATGTGCCCACCGTGGCCGAAGCCGGCGTGCCCGGCTACGAGGCCACTTCGTGGTTCGGCCTCTGGACCCAGGCCAAGACGCCCGCCGCCGTGCAGCAGCGCCTGTACACGGCCATTGCCAAGGTGCTCAAGGACCCGGCCGTGGTCAAGAAGATCAACGACCAGGGCGGTGACGTCGTGATCGACACGCCGGCCGAATTCCTCGCCTATATCAAGGCCGAATCGACGAAGTGGAGCAAGGTCGTAAAAGACTCCGGAGCGCAAGTCTGACGTACCCCCTGAGCCGCTGCGCGGCTTCCCCCTGAAGGGGGACGGCGCCATCGCCGCGAGGCGGCTCTTGCTCGGCGCCCCTGGTGTTAGGCTGCGCCGGTTTCCAGCGCCATGCGTTTGAGCATTGAAATGGGGAATAAAAAAGAGCTGCCTCCGGGCAGCTCTTTGCATTGGGGTGTCAGGTGCTCAATCCAGCAAGTCGGAGTAGTCGCCCTTGTCATAGCCTTCGATGGTCTTCCAGGGCTGGGCCAGCGGGGCGGGCAGCTTGCTGGCGGTGACGACGATGCGCTCGGTGCCGTGAGAGTCGCTGCGCTCCACGCGGCGGGCGAACTGGTTGGCCACGTCCCAGTCGATGACGGTGGTCTGCTCGCCTGCGGTGCCGCGGTAGCGCTGCACGCCGTTGTGCGGCTTGCCCACGCGCTCCATGCCCTGCAGCGCGGTGGGAGGCACGATCCAGTACACGTTGTCGAAGGAGCCGCCGTAGCCGACGTTGCCGTGGTGGGCCAGGTCCACGCTGATGACGCGGCGCAGCTTGGCCAGGATGACTTCCACGCCGACCTTGCCGTCATCGGCGCGGCGGATGGACAGGGGCGCGGCGCGGGCCTCGTCATGGGCATGGCCGGCGTGCGGGCCGTGGGCATGGTCATGGCCGTGGTCCTGGCTCTGGCGCAGGGCGGCGGGCATTTCGCGCTCTATCCACAGCTGGGCCTTGCGGCGGTAGACGCGGTTGGTATAGACGCTGCTGCGCTGCACGCCGTCGCTGCCCACGCTCATGGCTTCGTAGGTGATGCGCAGGTCGGCCTCGGGCGTGGCCTGCACGGCGGCCGTGGTGCGGGCCACGGAATCAGCGGGGACTGCGGCCGTGGGTGCGGATGCCGCCGCCTTGGCCGGCTCGGCGGCCCATGCAGCGGAGACGGAACAGGCCAGCAGCGCGGCCGCGTAGATGTGGCGCGCCGCGCGCGGCGCCGGAAGGGAAAGCGTCATGGAATCCAGCCAATGCGAAAAAACCGGGGCCGGGCACACGCATGTGCCACGGCTCCGGCCAGGGGTTGGCAAGCAGCCAACGAAGGAAGAAACAATTACAGGCCAGCGGCTTCGCGGACCTTGGAGAACACCTTGGTGTTGTCCATCGTGCCCTTGAAGATCTTGGCACCCGCGCCGCCGGCGAACAGCATCACGTCGCCGCCGCCATGGGTCTCGGAGCCCGGCGTGCCCAGGTTCAGGCCGACTTCCTGCAGGTAGTTGTCGTCCGTGGTGTCCACGGCCGTCACGTCGTCGCGCGAGGCGCCGCGCGTGGGAGCGATCCAGGGCTTGTTGCCATCTTCGGCATTGACCTGGCTGGAGGCCGTGGCGTTGGGACGTCCGCCGTTGCCGAAGGCCAGCGTGGTGTAGGGCTTGCCGTCCTGGGCCTTGGCCATCTGGCCGGTCTGGTAGTCCTGCACCTTGCCCAGGATCGGGTTGCCGATCTTGGAGTAGCCGTTGAACACCATGTTGTGGTCGTGATCGGCAGTGACCACGATCAGCGTGTTCTTCAGGCCCGGGTCCTTCTTTTCCATATAGGCCATGGCGGTCTCGATGGCGCGGTCGAAGGCCAGCGTGTCTTCCAGCGCGCGCTTGGCATTGGTGCCGTGCAGTGCGTGGTCGATGCGGCCGCCTTCCACCATCAGGAAGAAGCCCTTGTCATTGCGGCTGAGCACGTCCAGCGCCTTGCCGGTCATGTCGGCCAGGCTGGGCTCGTCCAGCTTTTGCTTGACGCGGTCCAGCTCGTAGGCCATTTCGCTTTGCGTGAACAGGCCTAGCAGCTTGGGGGCCTTGGTCGCGTCCAGGGCCGACAGCTCGCTGCCCTTGGCGACATAGGCGTAGCCCTTGGCCTTCATCATGTCCACGAGGTTGGCCGTGTCCGTGCGCTTGCTGCTGGGGTTGACCGACTTGGGCAGGTAGTTGCGCTGGCCGCCGCCCATGAGCACGTCGATGCCGTCGCCCAGCTTGGCGTTGTAGTTGGCATGGCCGGGCACGGACTGCTCGGCAATGCTGTTGTAGCCATTGCGGTTGCAGATGTGGGCGTAGGTGGCCGCAGGCGTCGCATGGCCCACGCGCGTGGTGGAGATGGCTCCCACGGCGCGGCCCTTGGCCTTGGACAGTTCCAGCAGGGTCTGGGCGGGCTGGCCGTTGCCGGCCGGGCAGGTGGTGTCCTCGCCGTTGATGTACTGCTGGCCGTTGGCCGCATAGGCCAGGGTCTCGGCCGACATGGAGATGACTTCGTTGTTCATCTTCACGCCGGTCATGTAGGCCGCCATCGAAGGCGCGCTGTCCGTGGTCTGGCCATCGCGCGAGAAGGTCTTGACGCGGCTGGCGTAAGGCAGGGACTGCATGGTCAGCGTGGCGCGCTCGCTGCTGGTCAGTGCCGTGGGATTGGCAGCCAGCTGCTTCTCACCCTTGTAGATGCGCGCGGCGGTCACGGTGACCGGGCCCATGCCGTCGCCGAGGAAGAAGATGACGTTCTTGGCCTCGCCAGCCGCATGGGCGGCAGGTGCCAGCAGCGCCAGCGCGCCGGCCGCAGCCAGGGCGAGGGAGGTCTTTTGGAGGATCGGATGCATGTGGAATTCCTTGAGTGCCTTGATTGCAGCGTGCGGCATCACAAGCCGATGCTCTTCTTGATCAGCGTGAAGACGGTGGTGTTGTCGATCACGCCCGAGAACGTATCGGCACCCATGCCTTGCGCGCCCAGGAACACGTCGCCGCCGCCGTGGGTTTCGGAGGCCAGGGGCACCACGGCCTCCTGCAGGTAGTCGGGACTCTCCAGCGAGGCCGCGTCGATGGGACCCCGCGTGGCCAGGCGCTTGGGACCGTTGCCGAAGCCCAGGATGGTGTAGGGATTGCCGTCCACATCGGTGGAGGCCTTGCCGTCCACGTAGTTCTTGACCAGGCCCAGCACGCCGGGCTTGCCGGCCTCGGTCTTGCCGGTGCGCGCGGCATAGCCGTTCAGGTGCAGCGTGTGGTCATGGTCGGCGGTGACGACGATCAGCGTGTTCTTCAGGCCCGGATCGAGCTTGGCCATCTTGTCCAGCGCGGTCTGGATGGCGTTGTCGAAGGCCACCGTGTCCTGCAGCGCGCGGCGCGCGTTGGTGGCGTGCAGCGCATGGTCGATGCGGCCGCCTTCCACCATCAGGAAGAAGCCCTTCTTCTTGGCCGACAGTGCGTCGATGGCCTTGCCCGTCATCTCGGCCAGGCTCGGTTCCTTGGTCGCATCGCGGTCCAGGTCATAGGCCATGTGGTCCTTGGTGAACAGGCCGGCGATCTTGCTGCCGTCCACGGGCAGCTTGTCGAACTCGCTCTTGTTGGCGGCGTAGCTGTACTTCTGCGTCTTGAACTCGGCGATCAGGTTGCGGCTGTCGTTGCGGCGGCCGCCGTCGGCCTTGGGCGTGAAGTAGTAGGAGCCGCCACCCAGGATCACGTCCACGCCGTCACCGAGCTTGCTGTTGTAGCCGGAGCCGCCGGGCACCAGGGCCGCGGCGATGGTGTTCTCCGCATCGCGGTGGCAGACGTGCGAGTAGGTGGTTGCCGGCGTGGCATGCGTGATGCGCGCGGTGGAGACCACGCCCGTGCCGTAGCCGGCGGACTTCATCTGCTCGAGCAGCGTGGGAACGGCCTGGCCGTTGCCGCTGGGGCAGGTGCTGTCGTAGTTGGTGTGATAGGCCTTGCCCGCAGCGTCCGTGGCCTTGGTGTCGGGCGTCATGGAGATGACTTCGTTGTTCATCTTCACGCCGGTCATGTAGGCGGCCATCGAGGGCGCGCTGTCCGTCACCTGGGCGTCGTTCGAGAAGGTGTGGACGAAGGCCGTCTCGGGCAGCTTGTCCATGGTCAGCTCACCGTCTTCACCCACGCTGTAGATGCGTGCGGCCGTCATGGTGGTGATGCCCATGCCGTCACCCAGGAAGAACAGCACGTTCTTGGTCGGAGCGGCTGCGGACGAACCGTCGCTGCCGCCACAGGCGCTCAACAGCAGCGAGGCACCAGCCAGCGCGCTGCACAACATCTTCAATTTCATGCGGATATCCCTCTGTAGGCAGGGGACCCCGCAGCACGGCCGCGCCCTCCCCCTGTTGATTGACCCGTGCACTGTAGGAGCGGCCTGTGACGAGCCCGTGACAGCAAGGCAGCAGCGGCAGGCGTATCGTTGCGGGGATGCGCTGCCAGCCGGGGAGCACCCGGCCACCCCCGCGACTGAACAAGGAACCCCATGGACCAGAAAGCCCAAGCCCCGAACGCCTCGCACGCCACGGATGCGCCGCCCAAGCCGGTGCTCGACTACCCGTTCGAGGCGCCACCGCAGCGCGGGCAGACGCTGGAGGTCGCACCCGGCGTGCTCTGGATACGCATGCCCCTGCCCTATGCGCTGGATCACATCAATCTCTGGGCCATCGATGACGGCCAGGGCTGGGCCATCGTCGATACCGGCGCGCGCACCGACGAAGGCGTGGCTACCTGGCGCGCGCTGTTCTCCCAATCCACCGACGGCCGCTCGCTGACGCGCGTGCTGGTCACCCACATGCACCCCGACCATGTGGGCCTGGCCGGCTGGCTGACGCGCAAGTTCCATGTGCCGCTGTACATGACGCGCCTGGAGTACCTCAACTGCCGCGTCGTGGTCTCAGACTGCAGCCGTGAGGCGCCGCCCGACGCCATCGCCTTCTACCGCCGCGCAGGCTGGAGCGACAGCGCCCTGGAGTCCTACCGCGCCCGCTTCGGCAACTTCGGCAAGCACATCCACGCCCTGCCCGACAGCTACCGCCGCCTGCACGACGGCGAGGAACTGCGCATAGGAAAGCACCTGTGGCGCGTGGTGGTCGGCAGCGGCCACTCGCCCGAGCACGCCAGCCTCTACTGCCCCGATCTCAAGCTGTTGATCTCGGGCGACCAGGTGCTGCCGCGCATCTCGTCCAACGTCTCGGTCCATGCCATGGAGCCAGACGCCAACCCCATGGCCGACTGGATGGATTCTCTGGAAAAGGTCAGGCGCGAAGTGCCCGACGATGTGCTCGTCCTGCCCGCGCATGGCGATTGCTTTCGCGGCCTGCATGCACGCATCGATTCACTGGCCGCAGGCCAGGAACGCGCCAACGCCCGCTTGCTGGCCGCACTGGCCGAACCGCGTCGCGCCGTCGATGTCTTCGGCGCTCTGTTCTCACGCCCCATCAGCGAATCCAGCCCCGCCCTGCTGGGCATGGCCACGGGCGAGAGCCTGGCCTGCCTCAACCACCTGATGCATGCAGGGCAGGTGGAGCGCAGCATTGATGCCGATGGCATCGCCTGGTACCACGCCGTGGCGGGGGTCTGAGACTGCTGCAGGCAGCCGGCTCAGGCCGCCTGCAGCAGCGGATAGCGCTGTGCCATCGCATCCTGCATGCCGAACTCCGCCAAGATGGCGCGCATGCGCTCGACCGCACTGCGCTTTTTCTGCCCCGTGTAACGCGCAATGATCAGCTCGTTCTTCATGCTGTGTTCCCAGCCGACCAGCTCGGTCACGGTGACCTGGTAGCCGCAGGCTTCCAGGTACAGGCAGCGCAGCACGTTGGTGAGCTGGCTGCCCATCTCTCGCGTGTGTATGGGATGGCGCCACAGTTCTGCCAGCGGCGTGCGCGTCAGGCTCAGCGCCTTGGTCTGGCGCAGGCAGGCAGCGACCTCGGCCTGGCAGCAGGGCACCAGCACCATGGCCTTGGCTTTCTTCTCCAGGCCGAAGGCGATGGCATCGTCGGTGGCGGTGTCGCAGGCGTGCAAGGCCGTGACCACGTCGAATTGCGCAGGCATGAAGTCGGCATGCGTGGATTCGGCCACCGACATATTGAGGAAGCCCATGCGCTCGAAGCCCAGCTCGGCAGCCAGCTTCTGCGAAGCGTCCACCAGCGGCGCGCGCGTCTCTATGCCGTAGATATGGCCGCGCCCCAGCGGCTTGAAATACAGGTCGTAGAGGATGAAGCCCAGATAGGACTTGCCGGCGCCGTGGTCGGCCAGGGTGACCGCATGGTCGTCGGCCGACAGTTCTTCGAGGATGGGGGCGATGAACTGGTACAGGTGGTAGACCTGCTTGAGCTTGCGCCGCGAGTCCTGGTTGATCTTGCCTTCGCGCGTGAGGATGTGCAGCGCCTTGAGCAGTTCGATGGACTGGCCGGGCTTGAGGCCCAGCTGCTCGGTCACATCCTGCTCGGGTTTCGCGGCAGGCTTGCCTTGGCGCGCCTTCATTCGGCTGCGCCCGGCTTGGCTGCATGCGCCACGGGGCAGCGCGCGCCCACGCCCATGTCCAGCCAGCCTTCGATGCCGATCTTCTCCAGCGTCTCCATGTTGCGCTCGTAGATGGACTCCGCCTCGGGGAATGCTTCGACCGCCTTGTCTATGCTGTCCTCGCGCAGCAGGTGCAGCGTGGGATAGGGCGAGCGGTTGGTGCAGTTGGTGACGTCGTCGGCTTCGGTGCCCTCGAACTGGAACTGCGGATGGAACGAGGCCACCTGCAGGATGCCTCCCAGGTCCAGTTCCTCGACCATGGCGTCGGCCACCTCGAGGAAGTCGTTGAAGTCCAGGAACTCCTGCAGCGCATGGGGCAGGATCAGCAGCGTGGTGTCGCGCTTCTCGGGCGAGGCCTCGGCCAGCGCTTCCAGCTCGCGGTGCAGATCCGCCGCCACGCCCTCGGCGTCGGTGGCCTGGCTGACCGTGTAGTGGATCTGGCCCTTGATGTGCACGCCCTTGGCGAAGGGGCACAGGTTCAGGCCGATCACGGCCTTTTCGAGCCAGTGCACCGTATCCTCGATCACGGTGACAGGCGGAAACTCGGCCGCGCGAATCTCGTGGTTGGTATCGGTCATGGCTGTGCCCTTCAAAAATGCGAACGGGGGCACTGCGCCCCCAGACATTGCGAAACCGTCCAGGAACCCTTCCCTGCCCTGTCACGCAGGGTCCGCATTCTAGCCGCGCCGCCCGGACGATGCCGGTGCTCGGATTTCTCAGCCCAGCAGGCGCAGGCCTGTCAGCAGCTCATGCTCCCGGGCCGCGTAGCGGTCCGTCATCCCGGCGATGAAGTCGGCCACCACCCGCGCACGCGCCGATACGTCCTCGGCCAGCATGGCCCGCTGCACGAAACGCGGCTTCATGCGATCGGGCTCCACCATGTAGGCCGCAAACAGCTCGGCCACCACCTGCTGCGCGCCGTCCATGGTCTTCATCACCTGTTCATGGCGATAGAGATTGCGGAACAGGAACTGCTTGAGCTGCAACGACTGCTGCCTCATGGTATCGCTGAAGCCCACCAGGGGGCCAGCCTGTGCGCGCACCTCATCGACCGAACAGGGCCGTGCCTGAGCAATGCGTTGCTGCGTGGCGGCGATCACGTCATAGACCTGGTCGCTGAGCATGCGGCGGATGCTTTCGTACAGCAGTCGGCGCTCGGCCAAAGGCATGCCCAGCTGGGGATGCTCGGCCAGCGTTGCATCGTGATAGCGCGCGAACAAAGGAACGGCCTCGCGCAGCTGGGCCATGGTGATCAGGCCGGAGCGCACGCCATCGTCCACGTCATGGGCGTTGTAGGCAATGGCATCGGCCAGATTGCACAGCTGGGCCTCCAGCGAAGGCTGCCGGCCCAGCAAAAAGCGCTGGGCCACGCCACCGGGCTCGCGCGCTTCCAGGTGCTCGGCATTGGTGCGCGAGCAGTGCTTGAGAATGCCCTCGCGCGTCTCGAAGCTCAGGTTCAGGCCGTCAAAGGCCGGATAGCGCTCCTCCAGCCGGTCCACCACGCGCAGGCTTTGCAGGTTGTGCTCGAAGCCGCCGTGCGGCTGCATGCAGGCATTGAGCGCGTCCTGGCCCGCATGGCCGAAGGGGGTGTGGCCCAGATCGTGGGCCAGGCAGATGGCTTCGACCAGATCCTCGTCCAGTTGCAGCGACCGGGCCACCGAGCGGCCCAGCTGGGCGACTTCCAGCGAGTGCGTCAGCCGTGTGCGGAACAGGTCGCCTTCATGGTTGACGAAGACCTGGGTCTTGTAGACCAGCCGCCGGAAGGCCGAGGAATGCACGATGCGGTCCCGGTCGCGCTGGAAGTCGCTGCGCGTGGGCGCAGGCGCCTCCGGGAAACGCCGCCCCCGGCTGACCGCCGGGTTGCAGGCATAAGGGGCCAGGGCCTGTTTCTGCATTCGATCGCCTCATCATGCTGACGAGGCCACTCTAGCAGTTCCTGCTTGCCCCCTGCGCTGCGGATCAGGCGCAGCAGGCGTTGATGACCTCGCGCACCAGCGCGTCGGGGGCCGAACGCATGATGGCCTTGCCGGGGCCGTCGATGAGCACGAAGCGGATCTCGCCCGCCTCGGACTTCTTGTCCACGCGCATCAGTTCCAGATAGCGCCCGGCATTGTCGGCTTCGTCCAGGACGGCGCCACGCACGGGCAGGCCCGCACGCGCGATCAGCACACGCAACCTCTGCACGAAGGCAGCATCCACCAGGCCAAGGCGCTGCGACAGCTCGGCCGCCATGACCATGCCGGCGCCCACGCCTTCGCCGTGCAGCCAGTTGCCATAGCCCATGCCGGCTTCGATCGCATGCCCGAAGGTGTGGCCGAAATTGAGAATGGCGCGCAATCCGGCCTCTTTCTCGTCCTGCCCCACCACCCAGGCCTTGATCTCCACGCTGCGCTTGATCGCGTGCGCCAGTGCAGTGCGGTCACGGGCAAGCAAGGCGTCCATGTTCTCTTCCAGCCAGGCCAGGAAGTCCATGTCGGCGATCGGCCCGTACTTGATGACCTCGGCCAAGCCGGCGCTCAGCTCGCGCACGGGCAGCGTGTCCAGCGAAGCCAGGTCGCAAACCACCAGCTGCGGCTGGTAGAAGGCGCCGATCATGTTCTTGCCCAGCGGATGGTTGATGGCGGTCTTGCCGCCCACCGATGAGTCCACCTGCGACAGCAGCGTGGTGGGCACCTGCACGAAGGGCACGCCGCGCATGTAGCTGGCGGCGGCAAAGCCCGTCATGTCGCCGATGACGCCACCGCCCAGCGCGAACAGCACGGTCTTGCGGTCGCAGCCGCCGGACAGCAGGTCGTCAAAGATCAGGTTCAGCGTCTGCCAGTCCTTGTGGGCCTCGCCATCGGGCAGCACCACGGTACGCACGCTGCGGTAGCGTTGTTCCAGCACGCGGCGCAGTGCGGGCTCATAGAGCGGTGCGACCACATCATTGCTGACGATCACGGCCTGGGCCGCAGAAGGCAGGGCGGCATAGGTCGCGGCCTGGTCCAGCAGGCCGGTGCCGATGGTGATCGGATAGGAACGGTCACCCAGGTCGATGGTCACGACCTGGGCGGCAGGCAAGGAGGAAGCGGTGGGCAAGATGGTGTCGCTCCAAGGCAGAAAGAGTGAAAGGAATTGCGCGACACGGCAGCGCGCCCGGCAACCGCCGATCTTAAAGAAAAAGGCCCCGGCAAGTGCCGAGGCCTTTGGTGTTCCAGCGGGCTGCCGCTCAGGCCAGTTCCGCCTGCATACGTATGCGCTGGGCGGCCTGCGCCACAGACAGACCCGATGTCTGGATCACGAAGTGAGCCGTCTCCAGATAAAGCGGCTCGCGTTGCAGCAGCAGCTCCCGCAGGCGCAGCGCCGGGTCTTCCACCTGCAGCAAGGGCCGCGTCACATCGTTGCGCAGCCGCGCGGCGATGGCCTCTGGCGAGCAATCCAGATAGAAGACCTGGGTGCGCGCATGCAGATGGCGGCGGTTTTGCTCGCGCAGCACCACGCCACCGCCCGTGGACAGCAGCAAGCTGGATGTGGAGGCGGACAGCTCATCAATGACCTGCGACTCCATGTCTCGAAAAGCCTGCTCGCCCTCGCGCTCGAAAAACTCCCGGATGCTGCAGCCTATGCGCTGCTCGACCACATGATCCGCATCCACAAAACGCATCGACCACAGGCGCGCCAGCTGGCGCCCTATGGTCGATTTGCCGGAGCCGGGCAGGCCGATCAGGGCCACCCGGGTTACCAAGCCTGAAACATCCATTTGCTGTTACCGCACGGGCCATGGGAAATCAAAATTATCTCCCATGGCCGCGAACGGCATCGCCTTTACGGCGCCGGCTTGGCCACCGTGATGGTCACGTTCCTCGTGATCACCGTGTTGTCGGCATCCGTGACGCGCACGATTATGTTGAAGGTGCCATCCGCCGTCGGAGTACCCGACAAGATGCCGTCGCTGGACAACGCCAGCCCTTCGGGTGTGCCACCCAGACTCACCCACGTGTAGGGAGCGGTACCGCCGGTTGCCAACAGTGCATACGCCAGGGCCACACCACGTACGCCAGAGATGGTCGGTGCAGTGAAGGCCAGAGGTGCCTTGGCCACAATGGTCACGGTCACGGTCTTGTCGACCACGGTGCCCTGTGCGTCCTGCACACGTACCAGCATGTTGAAGGTTCCGACCACAGTTGGCGTACCGGAAAGCACGCCGTCGCTGCTCAGGCGCATACCGTCTGGAACACCACCCAGTGTCGACCAGCGATAAGGAGGAATGCCACCTGTTGCTGCAAAGCCGTACACCAGAGGCTGGTCCTTGACACCCGAGATGCTCAAGCCATCAGGCAGGGCCAGAGGCGTCTTGGCGATCTCATGGTAGACACCCACAACGGTATAGGCCCTGATGGGATCCTGAATGCCATTGCTGACATCATTGTCCCGTCGGTCCACGGTCGTTTCCAGCACGATGGCGCCGCTATCGGGGCCACTGGAAAGCGACAGCTGTGCAATGCCGTTGAGAGAGCTGATCTGCAGCGAAGAACCCGCCTTTGTTCCAGAGATCAAGCGAGCACCTTCATAGGCGGAACTGGGAACGATACGCACCTGGACATTGGGGCTGGCGCCAGTGACGGGCTGGTTGCGGTCATCAACGACCTTTACTTCCAGGGACACGTTGTTGCGCAGATCGCTGAGGTTGTCCCGGGAGCCCAGATAGCCAGGGGCCTGAGTAACGGTCAGCGTGCTGGCAGGCAGGTTTTGCGCCGCACCACCGATAGTGACGCTGGCACTGGCACTGACAACCCTCTTGTCACGGGGATCCGTGACCGAGCAGGTCACGGTCGCTAAGCCAGCCTTGTTATCCGCATGCAGATGGAAGGTAGCACTGCCGGAATTGGATCCGAGCACGACGGCACGGCTCGCCATAATATTACCCTTGTCATCCTTTTTATCCGTTCCATCCAGATAAAAGAGCATGGAGGAGTCCAGGCCGGCAGTCAACGCACATTGGAAAATTCCATCCCCGCCAGGTATAGGCATATTCCCTTGACGAGCCTCGACATACATTGTTGTCGTATATGCCGCATTAGCACCAATACCAGGGCCGGCACTTGCAATATTCACCGGAAGCTGTGTCTTATCTGCGCGCAGCGAAATGGTATATGGCTGATTTGTCTCACCAGCACTCCCTCCTCCACCACCACACCCGGCCAGACCGAGTGCCAGCATGGCACCGAAAATGATTTTTTGCATGATTATCAATCTCCTACTACATTCAACGAGCACTTCGGATGTCAGCCAACATCTTCGGTGTAATAAATACCAGCATCTCCCGCTTTTGGGACTCTCTCACACGACTTTTGAAGAGGTATCCCAGCACAGGAACATCACCCAACAATGGAATCTTGTTTTCCGTGTTGGTCTCCTCCATCTCGAAGATGCCGCCAATCACAACAGTTCCTCCATTCTGGACAAGAACCTGGGTGCGCACATGCTTGGTATCGATAGCGACACCTTGCAGCGTGCTCTCGCCACGCGAATCCTTGTTGACATCCAGGTCCAGGATGATATCGCCTTCAGGAGTGATCTGAGGCGTAACCTCCAGCTTCAAAACGGCCTTTTTGAAGGCGATGGTCGTCGCACCATTAGGCGCCGTCACAGAATACGGATACTCAGTACCTTGCTCAATCAATGCCTTGGTCTGATCGGCCGTCACCAACCTCGGGCTGGAAATGATCTTGCCCTGACCGTCGGATTCCATCGCAGAAAGTTCAAGGGTCAGGAATCGGTTCGCAGCAGCATTGAAGATCGACATGGCAAACGTGCCGGAGTTTGCGACATTCGACAATTTTCCAGGCAGATTGACAAAACTCCCAGAGGTATTGACGGTCTGCCCGCTCGCTCCTGCGGAAGCATTGGCATTGTCAAATCCCGTTCCGATGGCAACACGGTTGTCTCCACCGATGCTGTATCCCCCGTCTCCACCGCGCTGAGCACGTAAATCCCCACCGCCAAGACGCACACCCAGAGCCCGGCCAAACGTGTCGCGGGCTTCCACAATGCGGGCTTCAATCAGCACTTGGCGAACAGGTACATCCAGCGTCGCCAACAGCGCCTTCATCTCCTCCAGTTTCGTGGATGTATCGGTCACGAACAACTGATTGGTGCGAGGCTCCGAAATCGCAGACCCACGCTCCGACAGGAACCTGGTGGAAGCTCCACCCGAGCCACCGCCACCTGAGCTTGCACTGATCTGCTGAAGAATATCGGCCGCCTTCGCATAGTTCAGCTGGAAGCCCTGAGTTCTCAGAGGCTCCAGTTTCTGAATCTCCATTGCGGCCTCATAGTCCCGCTTGGTGCGCGCATCGATTTCATCCCTGGGTGCAATCCAGAGCACAGATCCGGACTTGCGCATGCCCAGGCCCTTGGCATCCATGATGATTTGCAGCGCCTGATCCCAGGGAACATCCTTCAGGCGCAGGGTCAGTGCCCCGGAAACCGTGTCCGAAGTCACGATATTGAAGTTCGTGAAATCGGCAATCACCTGAAGCAGAGATCGCACTTCGATATTCTGGAAATTCAGGGAGAGTTTCTCACCGCTGTAGCCAGGGCCCTGAGTCAGTTTGCTCACGTCCACCTTTTTCTGGCGAACTTCAATCACAAACTGGCTGTCACTTTGATAGGCACTGTGCTCCCAATCACCCGTGGGCGCAATGCGCATGCGGACTGACTCACCCTGCTGCAACGAGGAGATTGTCTGTACCGGCGTACCGAAATCAGCAACATCCAGCTTGCGCCGCAGCCCTTCAGGCAAAGAAGAGCGCAGGAAATCGACCACCAGTTCCTTTCCTTCACGGCGCAGATCCACGCCGACCTGGCTATTGCTCAGGCCCACGACGATACGGCCCGAGCCATCGCTTCCGCGGCGAAAGTCGACATTGCGTATCGGCTGGCTATCGCTATTGGTGGCCGCTTTGTTCTCAAACACGCCTTGCTGTGCGGAAGGCTTTGCGCTTGCAGATGCGGCCGCCACCGGATCCAGCAGGATCAGCAGCGCCTTGCCTTGGCGTTCAGTACGGTAGGAGGTCGCCATCTTCAGGTTCAGCACCAGGCGTGCGCGGCCTGAAGCCTCGACGATATTGATGGAGCGCAGGTTGCCCTGATTGAGCTCGACCACCGATTTGCCCGTGCCATTGGTGGCGCCAGGAAAATCCAGTGCGATGCGCGCCGGAGACTGGATCGCAAATCCCGTAGGGTCGGCGGCCAGCGCTTCGGAAAGCTCGATGCGCACCACCTCGGTGCCCCCTTGAATCGAGCCGGAGACCGACTCTATCGCGGACTGCGCCCATGCCAAGGAGCCCAGCAGCCAACCGCCTACGGCGATTCCCCAGCGAGCCTTGTGCAACATGCTTCGATGTGTGCCCATCATTTCCTTCCCTCCTGCAACTCCAGTGTGCTAGTTCTCTCTATCCAGTCGCCGCTGCCATCCTGGACGATTTCCCGCAACTGGATGGAAGTCTCCGTGATCCGGGTGATCTTTCCGTAGTTCTGTCCCAGGTAATTTCCTGAGCGAACTTGGTACAACAGGGCCCCTACCTTGATCAGCGCCGTGGGCACGCCCTTCTTGTCCAGGCTACCCACCATGGTCATCGCATCCAGAGGCTCGGCCTCCAGCGGTTCCTTGCGGCGATTTAGCTCGGAGGCGATCAGGGTGGTATTCGCATTGGTCTGCGCGGATTCCTTGCGCAGCACCTGCATCAGCTTCAAGGGATTGAAAGGATCCATGCCATCAGCTCCCAGGTAGGCTTGGGGCGTAAAAGCTTTGGGCTCCTCCAAAGGCTTGACACGGGGCTTTGCATTGGCTTTCTCTTGCGCCATCCAGGTCTGCAGTTCCTCTTGATCAGAGGAAGAGCAGCCCGAAGCGGCAAGGCAGGCTGCCAGCGTGAGCCAGCAGCTGAAACGCATGTGTCTCATTACTTCTTGCCCTTCCCTGCAGCTGCGCGTTGCGCCTGCACCTCATCCGGATCCAGATAGCGGAAGGTCCGTGCCGTCGCCTCCATGCTCAAGACCTCGCTGCCATCCTTGCCCACGGGGACGATCGACAGATTGTTCAAGGTCACGATGCGTGACAGGTAGGCCACGTCGGACGCAAAGGATCCGATGTCATGAAAGCGGCCCGTGACCTTCAACGCAATGGGCAGTTCGGCGTAGTACTCCTTGACCACCATCGCACCAGGCCGGAAGGTTTCAAACTGCAGGCTGCGGCCCAGGCCGGCCTGATTGATGTCCGAGAGCAGGGCTGCCATTTCCGCCTTGCTGGGCAATTGCTTTTCCAGCTGCGTCACATACTGCTGCACCTGTTCTCGCTGTTTCTTCAGGCCATCCAGGCTGACGGCCTTGGACAGCTTCTGGCTGAAGTCCTGCCGCAGCGTGACCTCGGTATTGCGCTCCTGCTCCAGGGTGTCTTCGTAGTCCTTGATCAGCACATACCAAAGCACGGCAGCCACAGCCAGCGCGATGGCCACGCACAACAGTGTCCGCGGCAGCACAGGCCACCGCGACGGATCATTGGGATCCAGACCACGGAACTGGCGCTGTATGTTCTCCTGCAGCGCGGAGAAGTCGATGTCGTTCTTTTTCTTCTTGGCCATCACTGGGACTTTCCTGGGTTGGCCGCCGTCGAAAGGTTCTTCTCCGCCACGCTGGCACGCGTCAGTTGAAAGCGCAGATTGAACGCAGCGGCGCGGCGCTGGTCCTTGGGCGTGACATTGACCGTCTTGGCCACGATTTCCACCAGTTCAGGCTTTGAAATCCAGGGTGTCCCCTCCGAGAGATTGCGCAGCATTTCAGACACCCGCTCATTGGACTGTGCCGTGCCCAGCATGGTCACGGCCAGACCTTCCTGCTTGATGCTGGTGATGTAGACACCGTCGGGCAACTGCGCCACCAGCTCGTTGAGCATGTGCACCGGAAGATTGCGGTCGGACTGCAGATCCTCCACGGCCTTCTGGCGTGCACGCAGGGCCGTGATCTCATTTTCCAGCCCCGCGATTTCCTTGATCTGGGACTCCAGGACGGTGATCTCGGCGCGCAGCATGGTGTTCTTTGCCTGCTGGGCCTCGATCATCATCTGGTACCACCAGTAGACCGCGCCAATGATCAAAAGCCCCACCAGGGCAGACAGGACCATGGTGGCCTGGAATGCTTCCTTGCGGCGCTTTCGTGTTGCTTCTCTGTGAGGAAGCAGATTGATCAGAATCACGACACAAACCTCCGCATGGCCAGTCCGCAGGCGGTCAGGTAGGCGGGGGCCTCGCGCGACATGCGCTTGAGGCGTACGCCGCTGCCGACTTCCATTCCATCAAAGGGATTGGCAAGGCTGCAGGCAAAACCCGTTTGCTGCGTGATGGCCTCGGACAGGCCGGAAAGTGGGGCCGAGCCGCCTGCCAGCAGGATGTGGTCTATGCGGTTGTGGGGCGTACTGGTGAAAAAGAACTGCAGTGCGCGCGACACTTCCTGCGTCATGCTTTGCACAAAGGGCTTGAGCACGGCGGACGCGTAGTCCTCCGGAAGTTCGCCGCTGCGCTTCTTGGACTCGGCCTCTTCGAGCGAGAAACCATATTGGCGCGCGATCAGTTGCGTCAGCTGTGCGCCGCCAAAGGCCTGGTCCCGGTCATACAGCACCTCGTCGTCGCGCAGGATCTGCATGCTGGTCGTCATGGCGCCCAACTCGAACAAGGCCACAAGGGCGTTGTTGCCCTGATTGGGCAGGCGCTCGATCAGCCGTGCAGCTGCCATGCGGGAGGCGTGGGGCTCGATGTCGATGACCATAGGCTTGAGGCCGGCCGCCTCGGCCAGGCCCTGGCGGTCCTGGACCTTCTCGCGGCGCGATGCGGCAATGAGCACGTCCACGTCGCCGGGTGAATTCGATGACGGGCCTATGACGCAGAAGTCCAGACTCACTTCATCGAGCGAGAAAGGAATGTACTGATTGGCCTCGGATTCGACCTGGACCTCCAATTCCTGCTCGCTCATGCCGTCCGGCAGCGAAATCTTCTTGGTGATCACGGCCGAGGCCGGCAAGGCCATGGCCACGTTCTTGGTCCGCGTGCCGCTTTTTTTGACCAGTCGCCGTACAGCCTCTGCCACTTCATCGAACTTTTCGATGTTGCCGTCCGTGATCCATCCCCGCTCCAGCGGTTCGATGGCACAGCGCTCCAGCAACAGTTCGCCCGACTTGGCACGAGACAGCTCAACGAGCTTGGCGCTCGAAGAACTGATGTCGATGCCTAGCAAAGGTGCGGGCTGGCGACTGAATAAGGATCCCATAGCAATCAACTTGCCCTCCCTCTTCTTGTGTATGTAAAGAACGCAACAAACCTTCACATATAGGTTGAATGCTATCAGCAAGACTGCGCACAGCTCACCATGCCAGCCGGAGCACGCTAGGCGCTAGTGGCCAAAAACAGACATTATTGCGGGCCATCAAATGCGACATGAATGCACCCCTGCTTGCATGTCGGCCTGCACGCCTGGCTTAGGATGCTTGGCTTGCGGCCATGCTGGCAACCGTGTGCAGCCGTCTCCTACCGTCCTCCTGGGGCACGCATTTTTATAATGCGGCACTCCTCAGCACTCCCTGCGACATGCCGTCTTCAGACTCCCGAGAACCCCAGGCTGCAAAGCCTCGCTCCGCCCCATCCAAGCCCATGCACTGGTTTCCCAAGGCCTTGCTATGGCTGGCGGGCATCGCCGTCGCCGGCGCGCTGGCCTTGATGCTGACCGTGGCCGTGGCCCTGGCCATGGCCTATCCCAACCTGCCCGACGTGTCCGAGCTGGCCGACTACCGGCCCAAGCTGCCGCTGCGCGTGTACTCCAGCGAAGGCGCCCTGCTGGGTGAATTCGGCGAGGAGCGGCGCACGCTGACTCCCATCCAGGACATCCCCAAGGTGATGACCGACGCCGTGCTGGCCATTGAAGACACGCGCTTTTTCGAGCATGGCGGCGTGGACTACAAGGGAATGGCCCGCGCCGCGCTGGCCAATCTGGGCCGCGTGAAAAGCCAGGGCGCATCGACTATCACCATGCAGGTGGCGCGCAACGTCTATCTGTCTTCCGAGAAAACCTTTACACGCAAAATTTACGAAGTCTTACTGACTTTCAAGCTAGAGCATCTGTTGAGCAAAAACCAGATTCTCGAGATCTACATGAACCAGATTTATCTGGGAAATCGGGCCTATGGCTTTGCTGCTGCCTGTGAAGCCTATTTCGGCAAGCCACTGAAGGACATCACGGTGGCCGAGGCGGCCATGCTGGCAGGCCTGCCCAAGGCACCATCGGCCTACAACCCGATCAGCAACCCCAAGCGCGCCCGCTCGCGCCAGCTCTACATCATCGAGCGCATGGAGGAAAACGGCTTCATCACCTCCGCCCAGGCCACTGAAGCCAAGGCCGAGCCGCTGAAGATCCGCACGGGCTCCTTCAACACCCGCGTACATGCCGAATACGTGGCCGAGATGGCACGCCAGCTGATCTTTGCCCAGTACGGCAACGAAGCCTATACGCGCGGCCTGAACGTCTACACCACCATCAATGCCGGCGAACAGGAAGCCGCCTACGCCTCGCTGCGCCGCGGCATCATGGACTACGAGCGCCGCCAGAAGTACCGCGGCCCCGAGAAGTTCGTGGCCCTGCCGGCCGACGCCGAAGACCGTGAAGACGCCATCGACGACACCCTGGCCAACCACCCCGACAACGGTGATGTGCTCGCCGCCGTGGTGCTGGATGCCAATCCACGCAAGATCCTGGCGGCACGCGCCGACGGCGAACAGATCGAGATCACGGGTGAAGGTCTCAAGCCCGCCGAATCGGGCCTGAACCCCAAGGCAGCGCCCAACATCAAGATCCGTCCCGGCGCCGTGATCCGCGTGGTCAAGACGCCCAAGAACACCTGGGAAATCACGCAGCTGCCCGAAGTGGAAGGCGCCTTCGTGGCCCTGGTCCCCCAGACAGGCGCCTTGCGCGCCTTGATCGGCGGCTTCGACTTCCAGAAGAACAAGTTCAACCATGTGACCCAGGCCTGGCGCCAGCCCGGCTCGGCCTTCAAGCCCTTCATCTACTCTGCGGCACTGGAAAAAGGCTTCTCGCCTTCCACCATGATCAATGACGCGCCGCTGTTCTTCAGCGCCGGCGTGACGGGTGGCCAGCCATGGGAGCCCAAGAACTATGACAGCCGCTACGACGGGCCGATGACCATGCGCACGGGCTTGAACAAGTCCAAGAACATGATCTCCATCCGCCTGCTCCAAGCCGTGGGACCCAAGCAGGGACAGGAGTGGGTCACGCGCTTCGGCTTTGACGCAGCCAAGCATCCGGCCTACCTGACCATGGCGCTGGGTGCCGGAGCGGTCACGCCCCTGCAGTTGGCTGCCGGCTACTCCGTGTTCGCCAATGGTGGCCACCGCGTCAACCCCTGGCTGATTGCCCGTGTCACCGATCACAAGGGCCGAATCCTGTCCGAATTCACGCCGCCCCCGGTGCAGGAACTACCCCAGGCCATCGACGCGCGCAACGCCTTCATCATGGACAGCCTGCTGCAGGACGTGGCGCGCGTGGGCACGGCAGCACGCGCGCAGTCCACGCTCAAGCGTCCCGACCTGTATGGCAAGACGGGCACGACCAACGACTCGGTGGATGCCTGGTTCGCAGGCTTCCAGCCCACGCTGGCCGCCGTGTCCTGGATCGGCTACGACACGCCGCGCAACCTGGGCAGCCGCGAGACGGGCGGCGGCCTGAGCCTGCCCATCTGGATCGGCTTCATGCAGCATGCCCTCAAGGGCGTGCCGGTGGCAGAGATGCCTGTGCCCCCTGGCGTCGTGAACATGGGCGGCGAGTGGTACTACGAGGAAAACGCGCGCAACGGCGGCGTCAGCAGCCTGGGCATGGACAGCGCTTCCACGGGCGGCGCTGCAGGCGCCACGCCCCCGCCCGCCACCGAGGAGCGCAACCGCATCCTCGACCTCTTCCGCAACTGACCGCCACACAAGCGGTTGACCACGCAAGAAAGCCCGGCCATGCCGGGCTTTCTTCATGGAGCCTGCCGATAACGGCGGATCAGCGTGCCGAGAACTGCAGCGCCAGGCCCGACTGCTCGGTGGCGTAGCGGCTCAGGTTGGCGAAGAACTCGCCCGCGCCCTTGGTGTCGAGCCAGGCGCCCTGCGCCGCGTCGTAGCGGTAGTGAAAGCCGCCGGCCTTGGCCGCCAGCCAGATTTCGTGCAGCGGTTTTTGCTGGTTGATCACGATCTGGCTGCGGTTGGCAAAGACCAGGGTCACCATGCCACCCACGCGCTGGGCATCGAGGTCGGCATCGGTTTCATCGTTGATGCGATCGCAGTCCTGCTCAACGGCCAGCAGCAGTCGTTCGGCAAGGTCCAGAAATTCTTGGTCGGTCATTACAATTCGCTTATGTTGAAAGCCTCGCAAATTCTAGTCAGGTGCATTGCCCTTGGCGCCTGTGCGGCGTCCCTGGCCGCCTGCGGCCAGAAAGGCCCGCTGTTTCTACCCAGCTCGCCTGCGGCCAGCCACCGCGCCACACTGCCGCAGACCCTGGGCATTTCCAGCCCGGCCGAGCGTGCAACGCCCGCGCCTGCACCCACCACCTTGCCCGCTGGCCCGTCAAGTGCCGCCGTCGAGGAAAGCTCGACACCCACCGGCACTACGGACTCCCGCAAGCAGCAGGCCGACTGAGTCGGCAGCCGCGCCGCGGCTTGATGCACATCAACACCGCTGCCAGGCATGGCGCTTAGAGTGACTTTCTCTTGTCCCTCGACAACCCGCCATGCCCGTAGAGCTCTACCGAGACAAAAACCACGCCTGCCTGATGTTCACCGACCTCATCGAGGAAGATGGACAGGCCATACAGGCCAATCAGTTCCTCATCGTCGATGACGACACGGGCGCCATCATCGACCCGGGCGGCAATCTCGCATTCAACGAGCTGTTCATGGGCATGTCGCGGCATTTCGCGCCGCACAAGCTGTCCTATCTGATCGCTTCCCACGCCGATCCAGACATCATTGCCTCGCTGGACCGCTGGATGACCAGCACCAAGGCACAGCTGGTGATCTCGCGCATCTGGGAGCGCTTCGCGCCCCACTTCACCAAGGTCGGCAAGACCGAAAACCGCGTGATCGGCGTGCCGGACGCTGGTGGCCGGCTGCCGCTGGGCCGCCATGAACTGCACCTGCTGCCCGCCCACTTCCTGCATGCCGAAGGCAACTTCCACTTCTACGACCCGGTCAGCCGCATCCTCTTCACGGGCGACCTCGGCGTGTCCCTGATGAACGGCATCGAGGCGCAGGTGCCCGTGACCGACCTCGTGCCGCACATCGCCCGCATGGAAGGTTTTCACCGCCGATACATGGTCTCCAACAAGATCCTGCGGCTGTGGGTGCAGATGGCGCGCCAGCTGCCCATCGACATGATCGTGCCCCAGCACGGCGCGCCCATCATGGGCGCCAAGGCGATTGCCGACCTGTTCAACTGGCTCGAAGGCCTGCAGTGCGGCATCGACCTGTTCGACCAGCGCAACTACCAGTTGCCCATGGCGGACATCGACCCCGTGACCCGCCAGCTGCGCCCTGCCCTGCGCGCCGTGGCCGGCTAGCGCCTGGCGCGCCGGCGGCGCAGTGCATGGACCACGCGCCAGGCCAGCAGCAGCGCAAGAATGGCGGCGTACACGCCGACCTCCGCAAAGTTGTTCTTGCCTGCGCGCATCCAGAAGAAATGCAACAGGGCCAGCGGCGCGACCGCATAGATACAGCGGTGCAGCCACTGCCAGCGCCTGCCGCCCATGGCGCGCATGACACGGTGCGGTGAAGTCACCGCCAGAGCGGTCAGCAAGAGCAGCGCCGCAAAGCCCACCAGGATGAACGGGCGCTTCGGAATGTCGAGCACGATCTCGCCCCAGTCCAGCCCCATGTCGAACCATGCATAGCACAGCAGGTGCAGCAGCGCGTAGAAGAACACATACAGACCCAGCATGCGCCTGAAGCGCGCCAGTGCCGTCAGTCCCAGCGCCTGGCGCAGCGGTGTCACGGCCAGCACCACGCACAGAAAGCGCAAGGTCCAGTCGCCGGTGGAGCGCAGCAAGGCCTCGGCCGGATTGGCGCCAAGCGTGTTCAGAATGGCTCCAGCCAGCAGCCACGCAAACGGCAGCAGGCACACAAGAAACACCAGCGGCTTGGCCGTCCGGTGCAGCAAAAGACGCTGCACCGCCGTCATTGCATGGGCCACATCAATAGAACTTCTTGAGGTCCATGCCCGCATAGAGCTGGCCCACCTGGGCTTCGTAGCCGTTGAACAGCTGCGTCTTGCGCTTCTTGGCGAACAGGCCGTCTTCGCCAATGCGCCGCTCCGTGGCCTGGCTCCAGCGCGGGTGCGGCACGTCGGGGTTCACATTGGAATAAAAGCCGTACTCGTTGCGTGCCGCCTTGTTCCAGGCCGTGCCCGGCTCCTTGTCGGTCAGGCGGATGGCGACGATGCTCTTGGCGCTCTTGAAGCCGTACTTCCACGGCACGACCAGCCGCACGGGCGCACCATTCTGGTTGGGCAGCACCTCGCCATACATGCCAAAGGCCAGCAGCGTCAGCGGGTGCATGGCTTCATCAAGGCGCAGCCCCTCGGTGTAAGGCCAGTCCAGCACGCCGCTGCGCAGGCCCGGCATCTGCGCCTTGTCGGCCAGGGTCACGAATTCCACATACTTGGCACTGCCCAGCGGCTGCACCTTGCGCAGCAGCTCGGCCAGGGAATAGCCCACCCAGGGAATCACCATGGACCAGCCCTCCACGCAGCGCAGCCGGTAGACGCGCTCTTCCTGTGGCGCGAGCTTGAGCAGCGCATCCAGGTCCAGCGTCTGCGGCTGTTGGACCAGGCCCTCGATCTTCACCGTCCAGGGGCGGGTCTTGAGCGTGTGGGCGTTCTTGGCGGGATCGTCCTTGTCCAGCCCGAATTCGTAGAAGTTGTTGTACTGGGATACATCGGCATAGGCCGTGACACGGTCCATGGTGTTTGCGCCCACTACCTGGGAAGGCACGGAGGCCAGTGCCGCCAGCTTGCCGGGGCGCTGCACGCCCGCCGCCCAGCCGGGCAAGGCCGCGCCCGCCGAGCCTGCGGCCAGGTACTGCAGCCAGGCACGGCGCTTGAGGTAGCCTGCCCGGGGCGTGATCTCGCTGCCTTGCGGGTGTTGGAAGCCGTTGTCGTGGGAGCGGATCAGCATGGGAATCTCCTGGTGTGCCGGCGGGCACGGGGCGCTATTGCTGGCGATATGGCGATTGGGAGCCTCGCAGGCGCGCGCAAGTTCCCTGCGGCACCGATGCGATGGTGCACGAAAAAGCGGCATGCGCCTGAACGCATGCCGCTGTCCTTATCTTGCCACTGTCACAGCCACTGCCGTGGCTCAAAGCTCGCCGTAGCTGTGCAGCCCCGACAGGAACATGTTCACCCCCAGGAAGGCGAAGGTGGTGATGGCCAGTCCACCCAGTGCCCACCAGGCGGACACCGTGCCGCGCAGGCCCTTGACCAGGCGCATGTGCAGCCAGGCCGCGTAGTTGAGCCAGACGATCAGCGCCCAGGTTTCCTTGGGGTCCCAGCTCCAGTAGCCGCCCCAGGCCTCGGCCGCCCACAGCGCGCCCAGCACGGTGGCGATGGTGAAGAAGGCAAAGCCCACGGCGATGGATTTGTACATCACATCATCCAGCAGCTCGAAGCTGGGCAGGCGCTCGGCGATGCGCTTGCGCGCCAGCAGGATGCCGGCCACGATCAGCGCCGAGATGCCGAAGTAGACCATCCAGTAGCTGCCGCCGTTCTGGGTCGCACCCTGGCGGAAGACGATGGGCTCGAAGCACAGCACCACACCCAGCATCCACAGCGGCGCGAGCTTGTACCAACGGGTCTCCGTGGCCTGCTGCTTGATCAGGTAGGCAAAGGAGACCATGGCTGCCAGCGCAAAGGTGCCATAGCCGATGAAGTTGGCCGGCACGTGCAGCTTCATCCACCAGCTCTTGAGCGCCGGCACCAGCGGCTGGATCTCGTGCGCCTCGCGCACCAGCGTGTACCACAGCAAAAAGCCCACGGCCGCGCTGACCACCAGCATCACGAAGCCGCCCAGGGCGCGCGTGTCGTAGTGCTGTTCGTAATAGAGATAGAAAAGCGCCGTCATCCAGCAGAACATGACGAACACTTCATAGAGATTGCTGACCGGGATGTGGCCTACATCGGGGCCGATCAGGTAGCTCTCGTACCAGCGCACCATGGTGCCCACCAGCGCCAGCGTCACGGCCAGCCACGCCAGGCGCGAGCCCAGCAGCGACAGCGCCGTGCCCTCGCCCCGCGCAAACATGCCGATCCAGTAGAAGACGGTGCTCATGAAGAACACCATGCTCATCCAGAGGATGGCCGACTGGCTGGACAGGAAGTACTTGAGGCCGAACACCGTGTCCGATCGCGCCAGTTGCGCCCCTTCAGGCCCCTGGTAGAGCCCGATGGCCAGCAGCGACAGCCCGGCCACCACCAGCATCATCCCGCGCAGCGGGCGCCAGAACCAGCCCAGCCAGATGGCCGAGGGAATGGTGCCGACCAGGATGCACTTTTCGTAGACATCCATGTACTCGCCATAGCGCTGCAGCGCATACAGCAGTCCCGCCGCCACCAGGGCCGCGAACACCCAGTCGAACCAGTTGCGGCGGGCGAAGAAGCCCTCGTTGAGCGTCAAAGTCGTCGTGGTAGTGGCGGTGTTCATGCGGAACCTCCGGGAGATTTCTTGTGGATGGGCTCGGCGCCTATCAGCTTGCCGGCCAGCATGGCGAATTCTCTATCACCATCGAGTGTCTTGCGATTGGTGGACAAGGCCATTTCGGCATGGCTTTCCCCATCGCGGGGCGTGAGCCAGATCCAGAGGCGGCGGTCGCGCACGTACAGCATGCAGAACACGCCGATGATGAGGAACAGGCAGCCCAGATACACCACGTTCTTGCCCGGGGCGCGCGCCACCTGGAAGACGCTGGCCTGCACCTGCTTGAAGTCCTGCAGCATGAAGACCATGGGCATGGGGTAGAACTGCGCATCGCTGAGCGAGAACACGGCCTGGGTCATGAAGGACTGCGTCTGCTCGCTGGGCTCCAGCGGCGCCTGGCCTGCCTGCGTGCGCACGATCTGGGCCAGCTCGAACAGCACGCCGTTGAGAATGCGCACCAGCACCTCGCCCGCACGTTCGCGCTCGGCCGCAGGCACATTGCTTTCCATGAAGTCCGAGATGGCCTGCAGCCCGCCCAGCGGCTTGCCGTCCGGCCCCTTCTTGTCGGTCTGGCCCGCGAATAGTTCCAGCGCCTTGGTGGCCGACTGCGCCAGCGCGCCACTGAGTTCGGCACGCGAGGCGTCGATGGCCTTGGCCACATAGGCCTTGGCCGCCTGCTCGCGCAGCCGGGGGTCCTGCAGCGCGCTGCGCAGGCGCAGGAAGGTGTCCATCTCGCTTTCGGGATCGGCGGGAATGCGCAGGTAGCGCATGGCATCGGCCTGGTTGTCGCGCACGCCCAGCAGGAACACGCGCTGGCCGTCGCCCGTGTCCACGGGCAGCATGTAGTTCTGGAACTCGCGCGCCTGGCCCGAGGCATCGCGCAGCTTGTAGCGAATGCTGGGGCCGATGTTGCGCAGCTCCTTCTTGGTCACGGTCTTGTGGGCCGCGCCCAGGCGCTCGTCGATGGCCTGCTTCAGGTCCACCTTGCGCACATCGGTGCCGCTGCCATTGGCCCCGCCGCCACCGCCGAAGTTCTCCACGTTGATGGTGCGCAGTTCGGCAAACTCCAGCGTCACTGTCTCGTCCTTGCCGTCCGGGAGCTTGCGCACGAACTGGTCCGATCCGCCGATCACGCCCTCGACATCAAACGGCTTGGCTCCCGCCTCCAGCGGCACGGCGCGCAGCTTCACCGACGAGCCGCCGTCGTCAAAGCTGGACTGGTAGATCTCGATGCCACGGTAGCTGGCCGGGTGGTTGACCTCGATGCGCTTTTCCAGTTTTTCGCCCGTGGCCTTGTCGTGGATGACGACCTCGCTGGCGAACAGCTTGGGCATGCCCGTGGAGTAGTACTCCACGATGAATTTCTTGAGCTCCACCGCAAAGGGCAGCTCCTGCAGCAGCACGCCGTCGGACTGCGACAGGATGGCCGTGCCTGCCGTGCCGCCCTCGGTCACCAGCAGGTTGCCTCGGAAGGTGGGGTTGCGCTCGCTCAGCCGGTGCTGCTCGGACACCTCGGAGATCAGGCCACCGCCGGTATAAGGTGTTTTGCCTCCCAGCCACATCTGCGCGCGCACGATGAGGTCGCCATCGAACAGCCCGCCCAGGCAAATCAGCACGATGGCGCTGTGGGCCGCGATATAGCCCAGCTTGTGGGCCGCACCCGCCTTGGCCGCCAGCATCCAGCCCGTGCCGGGACCGGCCGCCGTGTCGCGCTGCTGCAGCCGCACCTTCCAGCCGCCCGAAACCAGCTGCTGGCCCAGGCGCCTGGCAGCCTCTTCGGAGCTGCCGGGCACCACGTTCTGCGCACGGTGGCCGAAGGCCTTGAGGCTTTGTTCGCGAACGTTTTCCTTGTAGCTGCGCAGATCGGCCAGGTACTTGGGCGCATGGCGGGCCACGCACAGCGAGGTGCTGATCACCAGAAAGGCCAGGATCAGCAGGAACCACCAGGCGCTGTAGACCGCATTGAGCTTGAGCGCGAGGAACAGTTGGGCCCAGAAAGGCCCGAACTGGTTGACGTAGTTGCCCACCGGCTCATGCTGCTTGAGCACGGTGCCGATCACCGAGGCAATGCAGATGACCGTCAGCAGCGAGATCGCGAAGCGCATCGATGCCAGCAGCTCCAGGGTCGCGCGCGCGGCCTGCGGGCGGGAGGGAGCAAGAGCGGCACCGGAAGAGTTGTCTGACATGAAGAACGAAAAGCCAAAACCCGAATGAAAAAAGCGGGACCATCTGCATTCATGCGATGGACCCGCCTGGCTTGGGGTGTCTATAAAGCAATAGGTTCCCGGTGATTACCCTGGGAACCGCGTCGGCCCCGGGATCGCATCAACGCAGGCCAGCGATGTAGTCTGCCACGGCCTTGATTTCGCGATCGTTAAGCTTGGCAGCAACCTGCGTCATCTGAATGCTATTGCCGCGCTTGCCGTCACGGAAGGCCGTGAGCTGGGTCGTGGTGTAGTCGGCATGCTGGCCCGCCAGGCGCGGGTACTGGGCTGGAATGCCGGCGCCGTTGGGGCTGTGGCAGCCCGCGCAGGCAGCAATGTTGCGCTCCTGGATGCCGCCGCGGTAGATGCGCTCGCCCATGGCCACCAGGTCCTTGTCCTTGGCAAAGCCGTCCTTGGGCTTTTGCGTGTGCAGCCAGGCGGCGATGTTCTTCATGTCAGGCTCGCTGAGCATGCTGGCAAAGCCCTTCATCACCGGGTCCTTGCGCTTGTCGTCCTTGAACTCCAGCAACTGCTTGACCAGGTACTCGGGATGCTGGCCGGCCAGCTTGGGCTGCAGCGGGATGGTGGAATTGCCGTCGGCCGCATGGCATGCCGCGCAGACGGCGGTGTAGCTGGCCTCGCCCTTCGCCAGGTCGGCCTTGGCCGCCTTCGGCTGTGCCGAGGCAGCAGGTGCCTCGCCAGCGGAGAAAGCGGGAAAGGCGGGGGCTGCAGCAAGAATGGCAGCCGTCAGCAAAGAGGCAAGCAACTTCATATCGAGGGCGTGGTTCTGTTGTTGAAAGCGCAAAATTCGGCGGATTCTACAATGGGGTCCCCTGTGATTGATATCGTCAGGAACCCTGGTTTCGCCCCTGCGCACAGAGGAAAACATATTCCTTGATCGTGGTCACAAACTGGCCACGGATTCGGTGCTGAACATATGTTTTTCGCAGCCCAGCATATCGATCTGTGCCAGCGCGGCAATAAGGGCTCTACCCATGTGGCGCGCAATACCACACCCGTGCACGCCAGATTCCGCTTCCCCGTCGCTTCAACCCGCGCCGAAGCGGCTGTCCGCCTGGCGGCGGAACTCCGAGGGCGTCATGCCCTTGATCTCCAGGAAGCGCCTGTTGAAGTTGGCC
This sequence comes from Delftia sp. JD2, assembly GCF_001682645.1. Taxonomy (NCBI): domain Bacteria; kingdom Pseudomonadati; phylum Pseudomonadota; class Betaproteobacteria; order Burkholderiales; family Comamonadaceae; genus Delftia; species Delftia sp. JD2. Next base: position 98,204 of record NZ_LFJT01000006.1, on the reverse strand, counting down.
ACGTTGTTGAAGCCCACCTGGTAGCAGATGTCGGCGATGAAGCTGTCGGTCTGCATGAGCAGGTGGCATGCGCTGTTGATGCGTACCCGGCTGACGAAGTCGGTGAAGCTGTTGCCCGTGGCCCGGCGGAAGAAGCGGCTGAAGCGGCTCTCGCTCATGCCCAGCTCGGCCGCCACGTCGGCCAGGCTCAGCGGCTCGCTCACGCGCGCCATGATGCGGTTGACCACCTCGTTGATCTGATCCACCTGAGCCTCGCCCTGGGCGCCCTGCATCTGCACGGCTGACAGCAGCCGGTAATCGGTGCACTCGGCCAGATCGGACAGCAGCGCGCAAAAGGCCGTGAAGCGGCGCATTCCGCGCGCACTCCTGACCGCATCCCAGTGCGCGCGCGCCGTCTGCGCCAAGCCGAAGAACTCGATGCCATGGCGCGCACGGTCCAGCAGTTGAAGCACCTCGCGCATCTCCGGGATCTGCTCGGCCGCACGGGCGATGGGGTCGTGGTTGAAAAGGATCACGTAATCGCGTGCAGGCGAGCCCCCATCGGGCGCATCGAACGAGATCCAGTTGTGCGGCAGGCGCGGGCCGCACAGCACGAGGTGGCCGGGCTCGAAGGGTCCTATCCAGTCTCCCACGAAGGCGCGGCCCGAGGTGTCGGTGATGAGGTGCAGCTCGTACTCCTCATGGAAATGCCAGCGCACCAGGGGGCTTGGGAAACCATGTGCCAGGCAGCGCACCAGGCCGCTGCCCTCCATATCCTCATAGCCCAGCGCGGGCGTTCGCACGAAATCGCGCTCCAGTTCAGGGTGACGCTGGCGGGGTGTGCGGCGGCGTGGGCTGGTCATGGCGGCGTGAAGGTTTCTGGAGAGGCCATGGGCAAACAGTATCACCAGCGGCGGCTATCCACCGCAATGGGCTGCCAGCGCGGCATCGAGTTCCGCGCGCCGGGGCGGCTGGGCACCGGCGCGCGTGCAGTTGAGCGCTGCGGCCGTTGCGGCAAAGCGCAGCACCTGGCGCCACGCGCTCTCGGGCAGTTCCTGCAACTGGCCCGGCTGCTCGACTCCCTGCTCCAGCAGCGCAACCGACAGCGCCGCGCCAAAGGTGTCGCCCGCGCCGATGGTATCCACCAGTTGCACGGCCGGCGGCTGCACCGACAAAGGCGCCTGTCCTGCACGCAGCAAGGTCGCGCCGGCCGCTCCGCGCGTGAGCACCACGGCCCGGGGACCCAGCGCCAGCCAGCGCGCAGCGGCCTCCAACGCCGGAACGCCGGGCGCGATAAAGGCCAGGTCCTCATCGCTGAGCTTGACGAGGTCTGCCTGGGCCAGCCAGCCCAGGCAGTCGCGCCGGAAGGCCTGGGCATCGCGGATCAGCGTGGGCCGCACGTTCGGGTCGAAGACGATGATGCGCCGCCCGCGCTCAGCCGCCACCAGGTCCAGGATGCGCGGCCCGACAGGGGTGTGCAGCAATGCGATGGAGCCGAACTGCAGATAGCGGCATTCAGGCGGCAACTCGGGCAGCTCGGCAGGTGCCCACAGCGTGTCCGCCGTTGCCTGCGTCTAGAAGGCATAGCGGTTGGTGCCTTGCGCATGCTCGACAAAGGCCAGCGTGCTGGGCGCATCGCAGCGCTGCACCAGGCGCATGTCCACGCCGTTGCCCTGCAGGTGCGCGAAAAGGCGCTCGCCGAAGAGATCGCGCGACAGTTGCGAGACAAAGCCCGTGGCCTGCCCAAGCCGCGCGGCGGCCACGGCGCAGTTGGCGGGCGCGCCTCCTTCATGGCCCTGGAAGGCCAGGCCACCCGTGGCGGTGAAATCGATCAGGGCTTCGCCCGCGATGGCTATGCGCATGCGTTCTACCTCGCTGCCTGTTGGACAAAAGCATGGACACGGTCTGTGGCACGGCGGACCGCCTCCACCAGATGCGGATGGCCCGCGGCCTCACCCCACAAGGGCACTTCGGCACACAGCGCGGCCACGGGGTCGGCGGCGGCGCAGATGGCGTGTGCCACTGCGGGGTCCATGGCCTGATCCTGGTAGGCATAGGGCAGTGTGTCATGGTGCCAGCGCTGCAGAAAAACCAGGAACAGCGCCGGCAGCATGGCCACGGCATCCATTGACGCGCCCTGCGCGATGCGCTCGCGCACCGTGGGCGCGATGAAGCCCGGGATCTTGGCAAAACCGTCGGCCGCCACGCGCTGGTTAGTGTCGCGTATCGCAGGGTTGCCGAAGCGTTCCAGCACGGTGTCGCGGTAGGCCGGCAGGTCCAGGGCCGATGCCTTGCCGGGTGTTGCAAGGCAGGGAATCACGTCCTGCGTCACATAGTCCCATGCCAGCTGGCGTATCGTCGGCACGGCACTGCCTTCGTGGATGAAGCGCAGGCCCGCCAGCGTGCCGGCCCAGGCAATGCAGCTGTGGCTGGCGTTGAGGATGCGGATCTTGGCCTCCTCGTAGGGGGCCACGGAAGACACCATCTCCACGCCCACGCGCTCCCAGGATGGGCGGCCTGCGACGAAGCGGTCCTCTATCACCCACTGTGAAAAGCTTTCGGCCGTCACGGCGGCCGCATCGTCCCAGCCCGTCGCGGCCTGCACGCGCTCGCGCAGCTCCGGCGGCGGGCGCGGGGTGATGCGGTCGACCATGGCATTCGGGCAGCTGATGTTGTGCCCTGCCCACTCGGCCAGTTCCTGCAGTTGCGCCAGTTGCATGAAGGCCAGCAGACCGGCCAGCAGGCGATCGCCGTTGTGGCGCAGGTTGTCGCAGCTCAGCAGTGTGACCGGGCCGGCATGAGCACAGCGGCGCAACTGCAGGATGGCGCACAGCACGCCATAGATCGTCTCTCCGACCTGCCCCTGGCGTATGCGGCCGATGTCGGCCGCAAGCTCCGGGCTGCCGGTGTCCAGCACGCCGCTGCCATCGAGGTAGTAGCCAGCCTCGGTCACGGTGAGGGAGATGACACGTGTGCAGGGGCTGGCTCCGCGCGCAATCACGGCGGCCAGCCCGGGCGCATGGGGGATCACTTCGCGCAGGGCCTCGATGCGTTGGTAGCGCACCGATCCGCCAGGCGCAATCGTCTCCAGTGTGTAAGCCCCTCCCTGGCGCGCCAGCGCCTCCAGCGTCTGCGCCATGTCGGAGCGCAGGTTGGCCCCCACCAGCTCCCATTGCGTGTCCCCTGCATCGATCAGCCGCTGTTGATAAGCGGCCTGGTGCGCACGGTGAAAGGAACCCAGACCCAGGTGCAGCACCGTGGGTCTGGAAAGATGCGGAACAATCGCGTTCATGGTGACCAGAGGGAGATGAGGAAGAAAGGATGACTGCTCCGGGCAGCCTCTCGGAGCGAAGCGCTCAGGCGCCTGCCAGCGTGCGTCCCTGGCGGTCGAACAGGTGCAGAGCGCAGCCGGTGTCCAGCGCGACGGACACCGCGTCGCCCACGGCCAGTGGCGTGCGCTCGGCCTGGCGCGCAATGAGCTGCGCCCCGCCCACGCTGACATGGATCAGCGTGTCGGCGCCCAAGGCCTCGATCAGGTCCACGCGGCCCATGACCTGTCTCTGTGCAACGGCATCGGTTGCGACCTGCGCTCTGGCCACGCGCAAGGCCTCGGGGCGTATGCCCAGCGTGCCGTCGGCGGGCAGGCGGCCCTGCGTGGCCCCGGAGAACACGGGCAGTGCCCCGGCGGCGATCAGGTTCATCGACGGCATGCCGATGAACTGCGCAACGAACTGGTTGGCCGGATGGTCGTAGAGCGCCAGGGGCGCGCCCACCTGTTCGATGCAGCCATCGCGCAACACCACAACGCGGTCGGCCAGGGTCATGGCCTCGACCTGGTCATGGGTGACATAGATGGTGGTGGCGCCCAGCGCCTTGTGCAGCTTGTGGATTTCCACCCGCGTGTTGCCGCGCAGCGCCGCATCGAGGTTGGACAGCGGCTCGTCGAACAGGAACACCTTGGGCGCACGCACGATGGCCCGGCCTATGGCCACGCGCTGGCGCTGCCCCCCGGACAGATCGCGCGGCTTGCGTTCCAGATAGGGCGTGAGGTCGAGCGTCTCGGCCGCCTGCCCGACCTTTCGGCGTATCTCCTCTTTGGGCACGCCGGCCAGGCGCAGCGCGAAGGACATGTTGTCGTACACGCTCATGTGCGGATACAGCGCATAGCTCTGGAACACCATTGCCAGATCGCGCTCGCCCGAGGGCGCATGCGTGATGTCGCGCCCGTCGAGCAGCAGTTGCCCCGAAGTGATGCTCTCCAGCCCGGCGATCAGGCGCAGCAGCGTGGACTTGCCGCAGCCCGAAGGCCCGACGAAAACGATGAATTCGCCGCGCTCGATGGCGAGGTCCACGCCGCGGATGATCTGCGCCTCTCCGAAGCGCTTGCGTATGTCCTGAAGTTGCAGATAGGCCATGGTTTTCCTTGTGCAGCACAAAGCCGCGAAATGGATGCCGGACGGCTACTTGACGGCACCAAAGGTCATGCCCTGCACCAGTTGCTTCTGGCTGAACCAGCCAAACACCACGATGGGAGCGATGGCGATCAGCGAAGCGGCCGAGAGCTTGGCCCAGAACAGCCCTTCGGGGCTGGCATACGAGGCGATCAGCGTGGCCAGCGTTCCGGCCCGGGCGCTGCTCAGGTTCAGCGACCAGAAGGCCTCGTTCCAGCTCAACACCAGGCACAGCAGCCCGGTGGAGGCAATGCCGCCCACAGCCAGCGGCAGCACCACATGGCGGAACTCGGCCCACAGGCCTGCGCCATCCATGCGCGCCGCTTCCAGGATCTCGTTGGGGATGTCCTTGAGCGCGCTGTAGAGCATCCAGACCATGATGGGCAGGTTGGACAGCGTGAAGACGATGACCAGCACGGTGAGCGAATCCAGCAAGCCCGCCCCTTGCGCCAGCACATAGATGGGCAGCAGGGCCCCCACGGCCGGCATCATCTTGGTCGAGAGCATCCACATGAGCACGTCGCGCGTGTGGCGGCTGCGAAAGAACGCCATGGAGTAGGCAGCAGGCACGGCGATGGCCAGGCCGATCAGGGTCGAGGCCAGGCTGGTGATCAGCGAATTGCGCGCATACAGCAGGTAGTCGCTGCGCTGCTGCACTTCGCCGAAGTTGGCCAGCGTGGGCTCGAACACGAACAGCGGCGGCACGGCAATGGCCTGCAGTTCCGTCTTGAAGGCCGTCAGGAACAGCCAGGCCAGCGGAAAGAACAGCAGCAGTGTCACGGCCCATGCCGCAGCGGCGCGCACCAGGGTGGAGGAACTTGTTTTCATCATGCCCTCAGTCCAGGCTCTTGCCGACGATGCGGATCAGGAAGAGGGAGACGATGTTGGCCAGCACCACGGCAAACAGTGCACCGGCCGAGGCCACGCCCACGTCGAAGTTCATCAGCGACTGCTTGTAGATCAGGTAGGTCAGGTTGGTGCTCTCGTTGCCGGGCCCGCCCGCCGTGGTGATGGCAATCTCTGCGAACACGCTGAGCAGGAAGATCATCTCGATCATCACCACCACCGCCATGGGCCGCGCCAGATGGGGCAGCGTGAGGTAGTAAAAGCGCTGCAGGGCGTTGGCGCCATCCATGCGCGCCGCCTCCATCTGCTCGCGGTCCAGCGACTGCAGCGAGGTGATGAAGATCAGGCAGGCGAAGGGCAGCCATTGCCAGGACACCATGACGATGACGGACAGCAGCGGCATCTCGGTGAGCCAGTCCACGGGCTGCAGTCCGACGGCCCTCCACAGGCTGGCCAGCACGCCATAGATCGGGTTCATCATCATGTGCTTCCACAGCAGCGCATTGACCGTGGGCATCACGAAGAACGGCGAGATCAGCAGCACCCGCACGATGCCGCGCCCCGGAAACGGCTCGTTGATCAGCAAAGCGATCAGCATGCCCAGCACCAGGGTGATCAGAACCACGCTGGCCAGGAAGTTCAGCGTGTTCCACACGGCGGGCAGGAAGTCCGGATCGGTGATGAAGAAGGCGTAGTTGTCCCAGCCGGCGAAGCGGTGCTCGCCCGGCTGCATGAGGTTGTAGTTGACGAGCGAGAAATAAATCGTCATCAACAAGGGCACGAGCATCCAGCACAGCAGCACGGCCACGGCGGGCGCCATCAGGGCGCGGGGCAGCAGGCGCCTGGCGGACGCTGCCCTGTCGGGAGTCCTATCGGCCCTCATTTGTAGTAGCCGCTTTTCCTCATCTCGCGTTCGGCCAGCGTCTGCGAGGTACTGAGTGCCTGCTCCACCGTGACCTTGCCCGACAGTGCGGCGCTCATCTGCTGTCCCACGGCAATGCCAATGGCCTGGAACTCTGGAATCGCGACGTACTGCACGCCGGCATAGGGCGACTTGGGCTCGGTCGCATCGGTCAGGCTCACGCTGTCGATGGCCCGCTTCTCGGCTGCGGCAAAGCCCGCCACCTTCTGGAACTCGGCATTGGCATAGGTGGACTGGCGCGTTCCTGTGGGCACGGCACGCCAGCCGTGCTCCTGCGCGACCAACTGCACATACTCCCTGGAAGTGGCCCACTTCACGAAGACCTGGGCCGCATCGGCCTTCTTCGAGCTGGAGGGAATGGCCAGGTTCCAGGTCCACAGCCAGGTCGATCCCTTGGGCGTGCTGGCGATGGGTGCAGCCGCATAGGCCACCTTGTCGGCCACCTTGGATTGCTTGGGGTCGCTCACGAAGGAGGCGGCGATGCTCGCATCCACCCAGGCGCCGCACTTGCCCTCGTTGAACAGCGCCAGGTTCTCATTGAAGCTGTTGGCAGAGGCGCCCGGGGGGCCATAGGCCTTCATCAGGTCCACATAGAAACCCACGGCCTTCTTCCAGGCGGGTGTGTCGATCTGCGGCTTCCACTGCATGTCGAACCATTGGCCGCCGAAGGTATTGGCCATGGTGGTGATCAGGGCCATGTTGTCCCCCCAGCCCGGCTTGCCGCGCAGGCAGATGCCGTAGACCCCGGCCTTGGGATCGTGGACCTTGGAGGCGAACTCCCGGACCTGCTCCCAGGTGGGCTTGTCGGGCATCTGAAAACCCGCCTTGTCGGCCAGGTCCTTGCGGTACATGAGCATGGAGCCTTCGCCATAGAAGGGCGAGGCATAGAGCTTGCCTTCGTAGGACAGGCCTTCGCGGATGGTCGGCAGCAGATCGGCCGCGTCATAGGCGGCATCGGTGGCAATGGGCTGCAGCCAGCCCTTCTTCGACCAGATCGGCACCTCGTAGATGCCCACGGTCATCACATCGAACTGGCCGCCCTTGGTGGCGATGTCGGTGGTCACGCGCTGGCGCAGCACGCCTTCTTCCAGCGTCACCCATTTGAGCGTGATGTCGGGGTGGGCCTTCTCGAACCGGGGGGTGAGCTTTTGCATCTCGATCATGTGGCCGTTGTTCACGGTGGCGATCACGAGTTCGGTGCCGGCGAGTGCGCCCGCTGCGGCAGTGGCCATGGCCCATGTGAGGCTGGCCTTGAGCAAGCTGTGCATTTTTTGTCTCCTTGTTCCCTGGTCTTCGAATGCTGGATCACCGCGCCTCCCATCCCGGCTGCGGATGAGGCATTGTGGCGACGGCCTCGTGCCCGGACTGGTACGACAGATGCGCCTTTCGATACTTTTATGCGCAGCTAATCCGGTGATATCCCTTAGCCGATGCATCAAACCATTTGCCGCTGCTGCGGTGCGTCCCGACCTCCTAGAATTCCGTTCATCCGCATCTCCGAGGCAGACCATGGCCGTGCAGCGCATCCCTGTTCCACCGAGTGCACTCGGCGAGTCCCCCTTCTGGCACCCGCAGGAACACCGGCTCTACTGGTGCGATATCCAGGACCGGCACATCCATTCCTGGGAGCCCGCCACAGGCCTGCACCGCAGCTGGGCCACGCCCAGCGAACCGGGCTGCTGCGCTCCCACGGACCGGGGCCGCATCGTGGTGGGGCTGCGCGATGGCTTCGGCCTGCTGGACACCGCCACGGGACACACCGAAATGATCGCCCGCCTGGACCATGATCCGCAGCAGCTGCGGCTCAACGACGGGCGCTGCGACCGCGCCGGGCGGCTGTGGGCGGGGTCACTGTTCTCGCCCAAGACGGCGCCCGATGCCGCGCTGTGGTGCCTTCGCGCGGACGGCGCCGGAGGCTACGCCGTTCAGCGCATGGCAGGCGACTGCACCACGGCCAACGGACTGGCCTTCAGCCCCGATGACGCCTGGATGTACTGGGCAGACACGCCAGCCCACCGCATAGACCGCTTTGCCTTCGACCTGGAATCCGGCACGCTGGGCACGCGCTCGCTGTGGAAGGCCTTCGCACCCAAGACCGAGGGCAGGCTCTATGGCGGCCGCCCCGACGGCGCCAGCGTCGACGTCCGGGGCAACTACTGGGTGGCCATGTACGAAGGCGGCTGCGTGCTGCAACTGAGCCCCGAGGGCGATGTGCTGCAGCGCCTGGACACGCCCGTGCGCTGCCCCACCATGGTCTGCTTTGGGGGGGAGGACCTGCGCACGCTGTACATCACCTCGGCCGGACACGGCCGGCCCGATCCGGAGCGATCGGCGCAGGTGCCTGCCGGCGCACTGATGGAGTGCCGTGTCGATGTGCCGGGCCTGCCGGTGAACAGCTTCCGCGAAGCCTGAGCCTGCACAACCCCGGCAACGTGTTGCCAGGGGCATCAGGCCCGCATGCGCTGCAGCAGTCCTGCGGTCGATGCATCGAGCTCCGCCACATCGCCGCTGGCCAGGCGCTGCTGCAGGTCGCGCGCCAGCAGCTTGCCCAGCTCCACCCCCCACTGGTCGAAGCTGTTGAGGCCCCACAGCGCGCCCGCCACGAACACGCGGTGCTCCTGCAAGGCGATCAGCGCACCCAGCGCCGCCGGCGTGAGCGCATCCAGCAGTACGAAGGTACTGGGCCGGTTGCCCGGGAAGTGGCGATGGCCATCATCGCAGGAACGCCCCTGCATCAAGGCCTGGGCCTGGGCCAGGGCGTTGGCCAGCAGTTGCTCATGGTGGCCCTGCAGGCCGTGCGACGGCCGCTGCACGGCGATGATCTCCAGCGGCACGATGTCCGTCCCCTGGTGCAGCATCTGGAAGAAGGCATGCTGCCCATCTGTACCCGGCTCGCCCCAGAGCACGGGGGCTGAGCCCAGCGCCAGCGGCCGGCCCTGGCGGTCCACGCGCTTGCCATTGCTCTCCATCTCCAGTTGCTGCAGATAGGCCGGCAGGCGCCTCAGGCCTGCGTGGTAGGGCGCAATGCAGCGGCTGGCAAAGCCCAGCAGATTGCGGTTCCAGACATCGAGCAGGCCCAGGCGCACGGGCAGGTTGGCCTGCAGCGGTGCCGTGCGGAAGTGGTGGTCCATGGCATGCGCGCCGGCCAGCAGGTCGCGGAATGCCGCAGCTCCCACGGCGAGGGCCACGGGCAGCCCGATCGCCGACCACAGCGAATAGCGCCCGCCCACCCAGTCCCAGAAACCGAAAGTGGTGGTGATGCCCATCTGCGCAGCCGCCGAGGCATTGGTGGTCAGCGCCACGAAATGCCGCGCCACATCTTCACCGCCCTGCGCATGGAACCATTGCAGTGCGCTGCGCGCATTGGTCAGCGTCTCCTGCGTGTTGAAGACCTTGGAGGCCACGATGAACAGCGTGCTGCGCGGCTGCAGCCCATCGAGCACCGATTGCAGCTCATGCCCATCCACGTTGGAGACGAAGTGCATGCGCCGCCGTGCGTCGCACATCCCCTGCAACGCCTGCACGGCCATCTGCGGCCCCAGGCCCGATCCGCCGATGCCCATGCACACCACATCGGTGATGCCGGTATCGGCCCTCACGCGCTCGGCATAGGCCAGCATGGCATCCAGCGTTTCGTGCACCTGGGCCAGGGCCCATGCCAGGCCCGGCGGCGACTCGCCGCGCGGGCAGCGCAGCAGCGCGTGCAGCACGGCGCGGCCCTCGCTGCCGTTGACGTGCTCGCCGGCGAACATGGCATCGCGCTGCTGCTCCACTGCGCACTCGCGCGCCAGACGCAACAGCAGCGCCTCGGCCGGTGCATCCCAGAGGTTCTTGGACAGGTCTGCAAAACAGTGTGGCGCCTCCTGGCTGAAGTGCGCGAACCGGCCGGGATCATCGGCAAAGGCGTGGCGCAGATCGAAGCCCTTGCGCAGGGCCAAGGCATGGTGGTGCAGCGCAGGCCAGACAGTGGCATGGTCGCAGCGCGGGGGCTGGGGAATGACGGACAGCATGGGATGAAAGTAATCTGATTACCAAATCGACAACACATCTCTGGAACAAAACCTCAATACCTTCCTATAATTTATCCGATTCTTCAAAATTTTGGTAACCAAGTTACCAAAAAATAGACACATCAACTTGTGGAGACAGCATGGGTTTCGATCTGGTTTTGTTCGGTGGCACGGGTGATCTCGCATGGCGCAAGCTGATGCCCGCGCTGTTCCAGGCGTTCCGCCACGGCACCCTCCCCGAGGGGGGACGCATCCTGTGCGTGGGTCGCGATGATCTGAGTGACGACCAGTACCGCGCGCTCATCCAGGGCCGCTTCGAAAAGGTGGAACTGTCCAAGCGCCCCAGTCCAGAGGAGTTCTCGCGTTTCGCAGCCCTGCTGCACTACCTGCGCATGGACCTGTCGCAACCCGCCGACTACGAGCGCCTGGCCACGGCGCTGAACACGCGCGGCGCCGAGACGGTGGTGATGTACCTGGCCACTGCGCCCAGCCTGTTCACCACGGTCTGCGAGCAGATCGCCGCCGTGGGCCTGAATGGCCCGCAGACGCGCGTGGTGCTGGAAAAGCCGCTGGGCCACGACCTGGCCTCCAACCAGGCCATCAACGCCACGCTGCGCAAGGTCCTGCGCGAAGAGCAGGTGTTTCGCATAGACCACTACCTGGGCAAGCCCTCGGTCCAGAACCTGCTGGCCCTGCGCTTCGGCAACGCCCTGTTCGAGCCACTGTGGCGGCGCGAGACCATTGCCAACATCCAGATCACCATTGCCGAGGAACTGGGCGTGGAAAGCCGGGGCGCCTTCTATGACCAGACCGGCGCGCTGCGCGACATGGTGCAAAACCATGCCCTGCAACTGCTGTGCGCCATCGGCATGGAGCCGCCGATCAACGCCTCGGCCCACGCCATCCGCGACGAAAAGCTCAAGGTGCTGCAGTCGCTCAAGCCCTGGACGCCGGAAACCCTGAGCCAGCACGTGGTGCGCGGCCAGTATCTGGCCGGCGCCAGCCAGGGCCAGCCCGTGCCCGCCTACCAGCAAGAGAAAGGCGTGACGGCCGGCAGCCAGACCGAGACCTTCGTCGCCCTGCGCACCGAGATCTGCAACTGGCGCTGGGCCGGCGTGCCCTTCTACATCCGCACCGGCAAGCGGCTGGCAGGAAGGGATGCGCGCATCGTCGTGAACTTCCGGCCCGTGCCCCATCCCATCTTCCGCTCGCCCCTGTCCGAAGCCAACCGGCTGGTCATCAACCTGCAACCCAAGGACGGCCTGGAACTGCACCTGCTGGCCCAGGGCGCCACCCAGCAGCAGGCCGAGCCTTCGCTGGCCCCCGTGCACCTGAACCTGGACTTCGACCAGCGCTTCGGCGCCAAGCGCGTGGGCGCCTACGAACGCCTGCTGCTGGACGTGATCGCCGGGCGGCTGAACCTGTTCGTGCGCAGCGACGAGCAGGAACAGGCCTGGCGCTGGGTGGAACCCATACTGCAGCACTGGCGCAACGATCTCTCGGGACCGCGCGGCTATGCGGCTGGCAGTTGGGGGCCCAGCGCGGCCAGCGCGATGATTGCGCGGGATGGGTTTTGCTGGAGCGAGGAGGTTTGAGGCTCCCCCTGAGGCGCTGCGCGCCTTCCCCCTCTCTCGCTGCGCGGGAGGGGGACGACAGCCTCGGGGCGGGGCGGCCCTTCCTCGCTGTCCCTGGCGCTGGGGCGCGCCGGTTTCAGGCGATGCGCTCGGCCTGCAGCGCGGCCTATAGCCCGCGGGGGGGCGCTGGATCATGGGGGAACCTACAATGAGGCCCCGAGAGACTGACCACACCATGAATCCTGCTGCGCCGGCTGCCGATGCCGCCCCCACTTCCTCCCTGATCGATCCCAAGCTCGCCATGGGATGGATGCACACGACGCGCTTTTTGACGACGGCTGCGCAACTGCACCATCTTCCCAAGGTCGATGTGCCCGAGATCGCGTTCGTGGGCCGCTCCAATGCCGGCAAGTCCACCTGCATCAACACGCTGACGCAGCAAAAGCAGCTGGCCTTCGCCTCGAAGAAGCCCGGCCGCACGCAGCACATCAACCTGTTCTCCCTGGGCAAACAGGGCGTGACCGACGCCGTGCTGGCCGATCTGCCCGGCTACGGCTACGCCGCCGTGTCGCGCACGGACAAGCAGCGCTGGCAGCGCGTGATGCTGAACTATCTGGTCAGCCGCGAGAGCCTGACGGGCATCGTGCTGCTGTGCGATCCGCGACTGGGCCTGACCGAACTCGACGAAGCCTTGCTCGATGCCCTGCGCCCGCGCGTGCAGGAGGGCCTGAAATTCCTCGTGCTGCTGACCAAGGCCGACAAGCTCACGCGCGCCGAGCAGGCCAAGGTGCTGTCCATCACGCGGCTCAATGCCGGCGGTGGCGAGGTGCGCATGTTCTCCGCGCTGAAGAAGCAGGGTGTGGACGAGGTGGCCCAGCTGCTGTGGCACTGGAGCCATCCCGAAGGGCTGGCCCAGGCGGCCGCTGCTGCACCGCAGGCGGACGTCGCAGCCGCGACGCCCGGCGAGAGCGACAGCCCCCAAGATTAGCGCCCGGAGGCGCTCATGTAGCCAGCGCCCCGCAAGGAGCGCAACATGGTGACCACCTGCATTCGTGAGCTGCCTCACGGCATCCATCTGCACTGCCGCGTCAACGGCGAACCCGGCCGGCCGCTGCTGCTGTTCCTGCACGGCTTTCCCGAGGGCAGCTTCATCTGGGAAGGCATGCTGGAGCAGTTCGGCACGCAATGGCGTTGCGTCGCCCCCGATCTGCGGGGCTTTGGCCATTCCAGCCAGCCGGCCGGCGTGGAGCAGTACAAGGCCAAGCACCTGCTGCAGGATCTGGCGGCGCTGATCGCCATCGAAAGCCCTGGCGCACCCGCAGCCTGCGTGATCGCCCACGACTGGGGCGGTGCCCTGGCATGGGGTCTGGCCAATCGCCATCCCGGGCTGATGCAGCGGCTGATGATCCTCAACGCCCCACATCCAGGCGCCTTTCTGCGCGAATTGCTGGACAACCCCGTGCAGCAGGCTGCAAGCCAGTACATGCATTTCCTGCGCCGCCCCGACGCACCCGCCCTGCTGGCCGACAACGACTGGCAGCGCATGCTGGGATTTTTCCGCACACCGCAGGGCGAGTTGCCCGGATGGCTCACGCCGCAGTTGCAGCAGCGCTACCGCGAGCACTGGGACCTGGGCGTGCAAGGCTCCTGCCACTACTACGGCGCCAGTCCCCTGGTGCCGCCCCGGCCCGAAGATCCGGACTCAGCCGACGCACTGCGCAACCTGAGGCTGCCGCCCGAGATGCTGGACATCGGCGTGCCCACGCATGTGCTCTGGGGCGACAGCGACCCGGCGCTGCAGCCTGCCCTGGTCGAAGGTCTGGAGCCGTGGGTACCACGCCTGACGGTGCAGCACCTGGCAGGCACTTCGCACTGGGTCGTGCACGAGCAGCCCGATGCGGTGCGGCAAGCGCTGGAGCAGTTCCTGTCCCGCCCCGTTCAGTAGACCGAGGGCTCGCCCTCGGGCCGGGTCTTGAAGCGCCTGTGCACCCAGTAGTACTGGTCGGGCATGGTGCGAATCGCCGCTTCCAGCTCGCGGTTCATGCGGGCCGTATCGGCCTTGGCATCGTCGGTGGGAAAGTCCGTCCAGGCCGGCGTGATCTCGGCCACGTAGCCCGTGGGTGTCATGCGCGTATACATGCCCAGCACCTTGGCCCGGCCCAGGCGTGCAAAGCGCGACAGCGAGGGAATGGTGGCCGCGTTCACGCCGAAGAAAGGCACGAAGACCGAGTCGTTGCGGCCGAAGTCCATGTCGGGCAAAAGGTACAGCAGCCCGCCCTTGCGCAGGCTGGAGATGATGGGCTTGACCCCGTCGGCGCGGTTGAGCATGCGCACGTCGCCAAAGCGCTGGCGCCCTGACATGAACCACTCATCGACCGCAGGGTCCGGGTGGGTGGAGAAGATCGAGGTGAAAGGCCGCGTGGTGTGCAGCGGCAGCGCCAGGCCACCCGCGTCCATGCTGTAGAAATGCGGCGCGAACAGGATGGTGGGCGTATCGCCGTCGAGCTCATGCACGGCGCCCTGCAGATTTACGCGCTCGGCCACCACCTCGCGCGGCGCGGCCCACAGCCAGCTGCGGTCCAGCCATGTCTGGCAAAAGACGATGAAGTTGCTGCGCGCCAGGTCCACGCGCTGCGCCTCGGTCAGCTCGGGAAAGCACAGCGCAAGATTGCGCAGCGCCACCTTGCGGCGCGGCGCGGCCAGCACGAACAGCACACGCCCCAGAAACGCACCCAGACCCCGCAGCCACGGCAGCGGCATCCAAGCCAGCGACCGCATCAGCCACACGCCGATGCGCCCGCTCATGCATGCACCTCGTTGGCAGGTGCTTCACGGCGCGGCTGCTTGTAGCGCGCATAGCCCCACAGGTACTGCTGCGGGCATTGGCGGATGGTGTGTTCCATCGCCTCGTTGATCTGCTGCACCGCAGCTTCCAGATTCTCGGACAAGGGCACGGGCAACTCCTCAAGATACAGCGCATAGCCCCGCCCCCAGGACAAGCGCTCACAACGGGCCACGATCACCGCGGCCCCCGTCTGCAACGCCAGGCGCGCCGCCAGCGTCATCGTATAGGCATCACGGCCGAAGAACGGCGACCAGACGCCCTGCCCCTCGGGCGGAACCTGGTCTGGCAGCAGCCCCACAGCCGCGCCCTTGCGCAGCGCCTTGATCATCTGGCGCACGCCAGCCAGCGTGGTAGGCACAGCCTGCACGCCGGGGCGGTTGCGCGCCGTCTCCATGACGCGGGCCAGCCAGGGCTGGCGCGCGGGGCGGTAGAGAATGGTGATCTCGCCATGCTCGGCCGACCATTGCCGCGCCGCATGCTGCACCGACAGCTCGAAGCAGCCCAGGTGCGGCGTCAGAAAGATGATGCCGCGCCCGGCAGCGTAGGCCCGGCGCACGCATTCCTCGTTGTGCATCTCGCAGCTCGGCTGCCTGCCCATCCACATGCGCGGCAGCTCCGCCACCATGCGCCCCGCGTGTCCCACGGCCGGCGCCACGGCGCCCAGGCCGTAGCCGGCCTGCCTGGCGTTGGCCAGAAAGCGGCGCCGGTACGTGGCCGAAGCGGCGAACGCCACCCAGCCCATGAGCGCGCCAAGGGGGTGCAATAGCCACAAAGGCAGTGCAGCAAACAGTCGGAACAGGGATGGCATTAAAATGATGGGTGTCGCTGAGTTAACTGAGCAACTTGCAGAGCGACGTTAAACAATTTCTGCTAAAGCGTTCGCCAGAGCTCCTGCAGCTTGGGCAGCGCCCAGCAAAAAAGCTGCAACCAAGGAGTTTATTCATATGGCGAACGACTTTCTTTTCACCTCGGAATCCGTCTCTGAAGGCCATCCGGACAAGGTGGCTGACCAGATCTCTGACGCGATCCTGGACGCCATTTTCGCCCAAGACCCGTACAGCCGCGTGGCGGCCGAGACGCTGACCAACACGGGCCTGGTGGTTTTGGCAGGTGAGATCACCACCGGCGCAAACGTCGACTACATCCAGGTCGCACGCGACACCATCAAGCGCATCGGCTACGACAACACCGACTACGGCATCGATTACAAGGGCTGCGCCGTGCTCGTGGCCTACGACAAGCAAAGCCAGGACATCGCCCAGGGCGTGGACAAGGCCAGCGACGACGAGCTCAACACCGGCGCCGGCGACCAGGGCCTGATGTTCGGCTACGCCTGCGACGAGACGCCCGAGCTGATGCCCGCGCCCATCTACTACGCGCACCGCCTCGTCGAGCGTCAGGCCCAGCTGCGCAAGGACGGCCGCCTGCCCTTCCTGCGCCCCGACGCCAAGAGCCAGGTGACCATGCGCTATGTGGACGGAAAGCCCCACAGCATCGACACCGTGGTGCTGTCCACCCAGCACAGTCCCGACCAGTCGGAAACCGCCACCAAGATGAAGGCCAGCTTCACCGAAGCCATCATCGAGGAAATCATCAAGCCCGTGCTGCCCTCCGAGTGGCTGCAGGACACCAAGTACCTGATCAACCCCACGGGACGCTTCGTTGTCGGCGGCCCCCAGGGCGATTGCGGCCTGACCGGCCGCAAGATCATCGTTGACACCTACGGCGGTGCCTGCCCCCATGGCGGCGGCGCCTTCAGCGGCAAGGACCCGACCAAGGTGGACCGCAGCGCCGCCTACGCCGCGCGCTACGTGGCCAAGAACATCGTGGCCGCCGGCCTGGCACGCCAGTGCCAGATCCAGGTGGCCTACGCCATCGGCGTGGCTCGCCCGATGAACATCACGGTCTACACCGAAGGCACGGGCGTCATCCCCGACGCCGAGATCGCCAAGCTGGTGGCCGCGCATTTCGACCTGCGTCCCAAGGGCATCATCCAGATGCTGGACCTGCTGCGCCCCATCTACAGCAAGACCGCCGCCTACGGCCACTTCGGCCGTGAAGAGCCCGAGTTCACCTGGGAGCGGACGGACAAGGCAGCCGTGTTGCGCGCTGCGGCCGGCCTGTAAGCAAAATGCCAGGGGCACTTGCCCCACCTGATGGCCTCTCAGCCCCATGCCGCGCCTGCCGCGACATGGGGCTTTTTTCATCGCGGGCCTTCTCACAACACTCACATCACTTGACGCAGCAGGTGCAGTAACCGGGTTTCACGGCTGTTAAACTGCCTGCGCTTTTCCCATGAGAGGCCATTTGCAAGGCCAACCCATCCAAGCTCCGCCACATCCGAGACAAGACAAGAAGCAATGGCTGCCTCCCCCAAAGCGATCTACTGGTTCAGTGCCCTTCTTTTGCTGGCCATATTGGGCGTTTACCTGCCCAGCCTGAACAACGGGCTGTTGTTCGACGATATGCGCCTGACGGATGGAACGATCTTCGGCAACTATGGCAGCCTGCTGGATTTCAAGCAGCGCACGCTGTCGTATGGCAGCTTCGTCTGGATCGAGCAGATTTTTGGAGCCGGCTGGTGGAAGCAGCGCGTCTTCAATACCGCCTTGCACCTCGCAACCGTGGCGGCTTTATATGCACTGTTCAAGGCCCTGCTGACGCAGACGCGCTTTCCGCATGACATCGAGGAGCAGCCCCATTTCCTCGCATCGCGCGATGCAGCCCTGCAGTTGGGCTTGATCCTTTTTGCACTGAACCCTGTCGCGGTCTACGCCGTTGGATACCTGGTGCAGCGCTCCATCGTCATGGCAACGCTGTTCGCCGTGCTGGCATGCTGGGCCTTTGTGCGTGGGCTTCAGAGCGGGCGCGCCCTCTGGCATGCTGCGGCATTGATCTGCTATGTGCTTGCAGTACTGTCCAAGGAGCATGCTTTTCTGACAGTCGCCATGGTGGTGCCGCTTTACATTTTTGTGAGGCGCCCCGGCCTGAAGGCTGCCATGGTCATTGTGGGAATGGCCTTGCTGCTGCTGGCCGTTGCCTCGGCGGCAGTCTTTCATTTTTTCGGCAGTCTGGTGGGCCAGATTTTCGATGAGCAATCCCAGGGCTATGCAAGGCAATTGGAAGCCCTTCAACCCGGCATCACCTCTCGGATCTATCCCCTGAGCATCCTCAACGAGGCAGCCCTTTTCTTTGCCTATGGCTTTCTGTGGATCGTTCCCTATGCGGGCTGGATGTCCATCGATCTACGACCGGCATTTCCTCTCGGCTTCGGCTCGATCTGGCACCTAGCCGGCGCGCTCGGTTACCTGGCCCTGCTGGCCTGCTCGATCTGGGCCGTGCTCAGGCGTCCCGGTGTCATTGGCCTGGTCGCGCTCTGCCTCCTGTTTCCCCTGCTCTGGTATGCGACCGAATTCGCCACGGTCTGGCTGCAGGACCCCTTCGTTCTGTATCGCAGCTATCTGTGGGCTGTGGCCATCCCGGGATTGGCGGCCATTGCGCTGACGGGGGTCAAACCACGCACCATCTACATCGTCGGCATCGTCATCGGCGTGGTGTTCGGAGCCCTCGCTTTCGAACGCGTGCTCTCTCTTCAGGATGTAGGCACATCCTGGGCCGATGCCGCTGAAAAAATCGACAAAAAAGCCCCCGCCAATGCCGTGGGACGTGGCCGTGCCTTCCTGAACGTAGGAACAGCACACGCAGACAAGGGCATGCTCGACCAGGCGCTGCAAGACTTCGCCACGGCCAACGCACTTGGAGACTTGGGCGGTAATGCGCTGTTCAATATGGGTGCCGTTCTGTCCCAGCAAAAGAAATTCCCCGAAGCCCTCAATGCCTTTGCCGCAGCCCAGGCCAAAGGCTTCAATGGCCAAGCCCTGTACTACCAGAAAGCCGAAGCGTTGATGGCCACAGGCCAGTTGCGCGCAGCATTCGAGGAATACTCACGCGCCCTGGGCGAGCCCACCGAAGACAGTGCCAATGCCAAGCAAATGGAGCAGACCCTGCGCCTGAAACGCGCAGAGGCGGCCATAGGTGTGCAGCAATACAAAGTTGCAGCTGACGACTTCCGAACTCTGCTGCAGACCTCGCCAAACGCCCCTCGCCTGATCGTCGGATTGGGGCTGGCCCTTGTCGGCCAGGGTGATAGCGCGCAAGCCAAAGAGCTGCTGGAACCACTGGTTGCTCGCAGCCCCAGCGCGCCCGCTTTCTACGGGCGTGCAATGGCCTATCACGGCCTGGGCAACCTGCCGGAAGCACTGAAGAGTCTGGATCAGGCAATACGCCTGGAGCCACAGAATCCGCAGTACCGGCAGGTCCGCAATCAGCTGAGCCCGGCTACCGCAAAGCCTCAGACGACGAAGTAGGCGCTGTCCGCCATGGCCCTGCGCATACTTCACGTCGGTAAATTCTTCCCTCCCTACCGGGGCGGCATGGAAGTCTTTCTGGCCGACCTGATACACGAGCAACGACGCCAGGGTGTCGATGCCCATGCCCTGGTCCATGGTGATCCGGAGCCAGATGATCCTGCCTGGCTGGAACGCGTGCCCGTTCAATTCAATCTGGTCTATGCCCCCATGGCCATGGGATTCCGGCGCGCACTGGGCCGCGCCATCGAACGCATTCAGCCCGACGTACTGCACCTGCATCTGCCCAACAACTCGGCGCTTTGGGCGCTTACCCTGCCCATCGCGCGGCGCGTGCCCTGGGTCATCCACTGGCACTCCGATGTGGTGGTGTCCAACATCAAGTGGTCCGTGGCATTGGCCTACATGCTGTACCGGCCGTTCGAGCAGGCCTTGCTGGAACGCGCCCAACAGGTATTCGCAACGTCGCCGCCCTATCTTGAGGCCAGCAATGCCCTTCGTACCTGGCGCAGCAAATGCGAGATCGTTCCGCTGGGCCTGAACCTCGAAACCATTCCTGCACCAGCACCGCTGCAGCACGGCCAAGGCTGGCGCCCCGACACCCGGCTGCGCCTGTTGTCCATCGGCCGATTGACCTACTACAAAGGCTTCGAAACCTTGATCCGAGCCGCCTCGGCCATGCCTGGCGTGGAGTTGCTGATTGCGGGAGAAGGCGAGCTGCGAGCCTCCCTGGAAGAGCTGATACGCCAATGCACTCCTGAGGGCAGACAGGCCAGTGTGCGACTGGTGGGCTCGGTGTCGGACGAGGAAAAACATGCCTTGTTTGCAGAGTGCGACATCTTCTGTCTTGCCTCGCGCGAACGTACGGAAGCTTTCGGCATCGTATTGCTGGAGGCCATGCTGCACGGTAAGCCCTGCCTGGTAACCGACCTTCCCGGTTCGGGCATGCCCTGGGTAGTCGCCCACTCGCACGCCGGCCTGCATGTACCGTTTGAAGACATTGATGCCTGGCGCAGCAGCATTGCTCGCCTGCAGCACGACACGGCCCTCAGGCAGCGGCTGGGCCAATCGGGCTACAAGGCCTTGCATCGGTTTTTCAGCATCGGCCCCTGTGAACGCAGCGTGGCGCGCCACTACCGCAGCCTGGCACCCGACACACGCCCGGCAAGAGCACGCCAGGACTTGCTGGTTGTCATTTCCACGCGCAACAACGAAGCCGAGATTGCGCACCTGATACGTCGCGTGCATGCATTGGTCGAGGCCAGCGTGCTCGTCGTGGACAACAGAAGCACGGATGCTACCTGCCATGAAGCCGAGCAATGCGGCGCCAGGGTGCTGCGCCCCTTGCTGGCAATGACCAATTGGGGCAGCCTGCAGACCGGCCTGCGCTATGCGCAGACTCATGGGTTCCAGACCGTCGTCACCATCGACGCTGAAGGTCGCTATGAGGTGGAGGAGCTGCCCACGCTGCTGGCACAACGCCAGCAGGCGGACATGGTCGTAGCCTACTTCGCCGAGCGCAACAGCCTGGTGCGCCGCATCGCTTGGCAATGGTTTCGCTGGTTGACGGGTTTTGGCCTGCGGGATTTCGTTTCTGGATTCAGGCTGTACAACCGGCAGGCGCTGGAGGTGGCGAGTTCCACCGAAGCGACCATGCTCGACTATCAGGATATCGGGACGTTGCTGCTGATGCGCCGAGAGGAACTCCATATTGCGGAAGTGGAGCTCCCCTTACACACGATCAAGATAGATAACACAAAAATCTTCAAATCTTGGATTAATGCTGTGCGCTATGCTGCAACCTCATCCCTTTTAAGCGTCGCCCACAGTAAATCCAAAAAAAAATCATTCAAAAATATTGTCAAAGCGTGACAAAAATCCGAGATTTATAAATTCTTTGATAAGAATCTCATTAATGGTTTCTCTACCCATTTATAAAAAATAATACTGATAAAAATAGATATTGCTATCGCAATTGCGACCTGTAATATTCCACGATGTTCGGGGAGTACATACCATTCAATTCCCCATATAACAAGCGGATGCACAAGGTAAAGAGAATAACTAGCATCCCCAAAAATTTTAACAAAATTTCTTTTGAATAACTCAGAATTTTCAAAAGAGATAGCACCTAAAATCAGCATGGCACTAGGCACACCCCATGCGAGAAAGCCACTGGAAGCGAACTTATTATGTATAAAAAAAATCACCAATGCTAAGAAAATAAGAAATATTCCTAAATTTTTTTCAACACGGCCGCCAAATTTCAAGAAATAGCCAATTAAAATACCTAAAGAAAATTCAATGAAAATTTGCTTAAAGAAATAATTATAGGAGATTAAATTACCTACAGCAGAAAATGATGCAATCATTGCCACAATACATGCAGCAGCTATTGGGGCATTTTTAAAAATAAAAAGCGACAGAAATAAAATCAAATAAAAGAACATCTCATAGTTTAGTGACCATCCAGTGTATAGGATTGGCATATCCACCCCAGGCTGCTGTGGAAGAAAAAGAAAAGAACGAATAATCCAGTCCCATGAATGAGACATATGAGGATAGCGCGCATAGATATACGCAACGCTAAGTCCAGTTGCAATCCAATATAAAGGAACTACACGAATAATTCTTTTCTTTATAAAATCCAACTTGGAGGTATCTTCTTCAATAGCTAAGCACATCACAATTCCACTTATTACGAAGAAAATATCAACTCCAGCGGCAGCCGCTCTAAATTCAAAGAACGGGTATAGTGTCAATGAGTGGGAAATAAGCACCGCAAATGACGCCAGTCCCCTCATTGCATGTATGGAGCGAAAGAAATAATTACTCTTCACGATGTTTACTGATTATTTTCTTTATTTTCTCCAAGAAGCTTTCCTCAGAGAATTTCGCCGCTCTCTCGGCGCAAGCCTGCGAAGAGAATGTGTATTCCCCACTCTCGATGCGCCTGACCACATCGACTAACTTCTCAGGTGATAGAGGAGTTTTCAACAAAATTCCGGTTTGCTCTTCCTGGATAGTTTCCAGAAGTCCACCCTCTGCTACGCCAATAACCGGCTTTCCCGCAGCCATCGCTTCTACAGGAGACATACCAAAATCCTCATCCACCGGAATATAAATTACCGCTCGGGATTTACCTATCCATTGCCTTATCTCCTCGTCCGATTGCCAACCAACAAATTTAATATTTTCTGCATTATTCGCGATCTTTTCCAGCATCAATCTTTCGGAGCCATCCGACAATATCACCAACGAGATTTCTGGCATTGCCAAAAAAGCACGAACAATAACATCAACTCTTTTCCCATACGCCAAGCGTGCCGTAGAAAGATAATATCCAGAATCGCCAAGACATTCAAATTTAGAAGTAGCAACTGGAGGATAAACAACTACGGAATCTATTCCTGTATATTTTTTTAGCCTATTTTTTACATTATCCGAGTTCACCAAAACTTGATCCATTTGATGGATTGCCGATTCGTAAAAATTACGAAACCAGATAACAAAAAAATAGAAAAAAGGACGTAAGAAAAATGGGAATCTTTTTTTACTCTCATCATACAGATCATATGCAAATCTTGGTATGGTGTGACAATAATATATTTTCCGGCCTGTTTTCTGATTATTAACTGCTAATGGCGAATAAAAACCACTATATATCGCAATTTCAGCATTTCTTAGAAAATGGGAGCGAAAACGAAAGCACCATATGCTCTCCAATATTCTAGGTAAGAATACAGACCATCCTCCACTCAATTGAAGGATTTCCACAGAAGACGTCTCCAACAGAGGCTTAGCCTGCTCATAACAGCGGCTCACAACCGTCTCAAAATCAGAAAGCGACTCCGCTAAGGTCAGCGTCACTCTTTCAGCCCCCCCGGCTACCTGCATAAAATCGTAAAGCAAATAATTCATAGGGCGAGCCTTCCTACGTCCAGCAACTATTTATTTACCAGCCACTTTCTGCAAAGAAAGGAGGCATAACTCTGCACGACTTTTCCACGAATGCTTTTTAATTATTTCTTCATTACGGATTATAAAAGAATCAAGAGAATTATCTTTCCATTTCTGATACAGATCCCGGATAGCTTGCTCAATCAAATCAACATCGTTGTTAATAGAAAATCCAGCACATGACTCTTCAATAATATCAGCACCTATGTCCTGATTGTCACTCATCCTGATATGCAATATTGGTCTTTCTGCTCCAAGATATTCAAAAACTTTCCCCGGAACCTGAAAAGATTGCACATTCCCTATATTAATAAGAATGTCAGCTTCTCTTTGCATATTCAGGCAGAAAAAATGATCCTTCTTACCAAGAATTCTTACATTATCCATACCTTGAAACAACGGAGCGAAGCTGTAATTATCGCCTACGATAGTAAATAGAAAATCAACATCGACAATCCTCTTCAACGCCGATGCTAGTTTTTCAGGATTTCTGAAATCCTTGTAAAAATTTCCTGTAAAAACCATGTGAAATTTAGAGCTTTTCTTTTTCACACACCTTTTAAGTTCATATTCTGGAAAGCCTTGTGGAATTATTGAAATTTTCTCCCCAACATCATTCCCGTGCCTTAATCTTAGTAGATCAAGGACGCTTGTAGCGGTAACCCAAATATGGTCAGCTTCGCGAATTACTTTCTGCTCTACTCGGAGATCTAAACCTCGACGCCATCGTGGAGAGTAGGGAGTCAGCAATGGATCTCCCATATCTATAATCCACGGTATACCGAGTTGCTTTGCGTATTTTCCTATAAATATGTCAACAGCAGGTTCATGAGAGCTTATTACCACATCAAAGTGATTATCTTTTATAAGACTCCTTACCTTGCTCAAAGCAAACGGATACCATTCAGATCTTGTATCTGGATACACAAGTGTATCTAAAACACTTCTGATCCACCTATAGCAACGAATCGCCGCTGACGGTCCATGTCTGAGAGCAGGATCTGTAAAAACCTCAGTTCCATCATCTATTTTTTTTGCAACGACCTGACTCAGGCCTATAAACGGTCCTGGCCAAGCACGATGGAGCCGAATTCGATCATCAACCTCCATCGGAAATGTATTTACGGGTGAAATGTCTGGACAAACAACTTCAACCTCCACCCCCAATTTAGACAGCTCATGAGAAAGATAAAACCATCGCAATGCCTGTGCAGCCAAAATTGGAGGGAACTCATATGCTATGAGCAATATTTTCACAAAAGCTGCTCTTTCAATACTGCAACTATTTTCAAGGCAGCATTTCCATCTCCATATGGAGATATTCCTCTTGCCATTTCCTTATAGGCACCGTCGTTTTGTAGTAGGCGCTGTGTCTGCTCCACGATATAATCGCAATTAGCTCCAACCAGCTTGACCACACCTTCGGAAACTGCCTCAGGACGTTCCGTCTCTTCACGCAAGACAAGAACAGGTTTACCAAGTGCAGGCGCTTCTTCCTGTACGCCCCCAGAATCAGTTAGTATAAGAACTGAGCGTTTCATCGCTGCAACAAAAGGAGCATAGTCCAGCGGCTCACATAAAATAAAATTTTCTTCCTCCTGCAAGAATTCATAAGCCACATCCTTCACGTTCGGATTGGGGTGCACAGGATAAAGGAACTGAATATCAGGGTTTTGACGCGCCAACACCTTCAATGCCAGGCAAATTTGTCTAAATGGCTCTCCGAAATTTTCGCGGCGATGGGAGGTAACAAGTACGAGGCGTTTATTCGGATCAATGGTTATTCCGATTTCCAAGTCTTTCTTCGCGGCCATTAGCAGTGCATCGATCACTGTATTGCCAGTCACAACTATATCTTTATCAGCAATTCCATCCTTAAGGAGATTCTGACGTGATCCCTCGGTTGGAGCAAAATGCCAACGCGCGAGCTTACCTGCAATTACGCGATTTGCCTCTTCCGGAAATGGATTCTGTATATCCCAAGTACGCAAACCTGCTTCAACGTGTCCAATGGGAATTCGATGATAGAAACAAGCCAATGCAACAGTCATTACCGTGGTGGTGTCACCTTGGACTAGTACAACATCCGGCTTTTCAGCCTTGAAGACTTCATCGAGTTGAAGAAGCAGGCGCCCCGTCAACTCCGTTAATGACTGATTTGGCCGCATGATATTCAAATCAATATCCGGCTCTATTCTAAAAAAATTCAAAACTTGATCTAACATCTCTCGATGTTGTGCTGTGGCTAACACACGTACATCAGCCCATGGCTCCTTTTTTAGCGCGAGTATCACAGGAGCCATCTTTATAGCTTCCGGACGGGTACCCACAACACATATAATTTTTTTCATAGCTTTTATTCCTTCTTTTCAGATTTTATTGCCAATAACAATGCCGACGCCCGTTTGCTCCAATTATTATCATCAGCCAATAGCGACAATCTGGATTTATAGGATTTATCGTCTTTTGTGAGCAAAGCATCGTCAATCGCTTTTGACAAAGACTCTACGGAATCACCTCGAAACACTTCAGGATAGCGCACGCATTCAAGCATTTCAGAAGTAACAACAACTGGCTTCTCAAGAGCAAAATACTCGAATAATTTAAGAGGCGATGTTGTTCTGGCTATCTCCCCTGGCTTAAATGGAATAAAGCAAACATCAAACATTCTTGCATAGGCCGGGAGCACTTTGTAGTCAATTGACCCCATATAGAGAACATTCTCTAACTCAGGCAAGCAATCAGCGCCACCATAGTAATCAGGGCCAATAAAAACAAACCCAACATCAGTGCGCTGAGAGATCAGTTCCTTAATTACGTCATACCATAACCAAGGAGCTAGAGCACCAAAGTATCCAACAATCTTTTTGTATTTCCCTCGAAATTTCAAAAGCGTATCTGGCAGAACAAAACTCCTATGCGATTCACTTCTGTAGTGAATGGTATCCACCCCATTCGGAACAAAAATAACCTTTTCCTCGCCTACTGCTTGGACGGCCTCCTCATATAATTTCTGAGCTGATGCAACCACATAGTCAGCCCCACCAGTAAAAGCAAAATTCTTTAGCGAGAGAAGACGCTTAATATTTTCATCGTCACCCGATATTTCTGGATCAATATGATCTATGTATTCATAAATAAGCGTGCCACGTGCACCTTTTCTCAAAAGGCGTTCGGCAGAATTTGAATATGCTGTGGAATATACAGACCTGATAACACCATCTATCAGATCGACTTCATCTCTATTTGAGATCCAGACATTATTCTCAACCTCCCTAAAACCATTAACATCGTCTGCTGTCCAATTATCTGTACGATAGATAACCAGATAACCCAGCCGAGCCAATGCAACGGCCATATGTTGAGGTCTTTGATAAAGAGGAACATTCCAATCAATAACAACCTCTTGGATGAATATTCCTTTATATTTTTTTCTTTTGGAAAGCACTTCTTCAGAGAATCTATCCCAACTTAAATCACAATCCTTCTCAACCTTATTTTCTAAAAGAATTTTGTTCCTGGAATATTTAGAGATTTCGTACGCTGGACGCTCTATCATCTTCCTAACAAATTCAGGTAATGCAAAGAAAGTAGCTCTAGCGATTTGATAAATATATTTATTCTTATTTCCATAAACATCAGCGCACAGTCTCAGCGGCCGGGTTAGCCTCCAGGACTTAGAGTTAAGCATCGCATGAACTCGTCCCGATTCGATTGAAATATCACGAGCTAAGCTTGCCTGAGAATCACGGAGAGTCGCTATCTCCTTATCCAACAACGCAATCTTCTCCTCGAATTCAGAATTCTCCTCTTCTCTCGATGAGACTTTCAACTCCAACTCTTCTAGCTTTTTTTCTTTTTCTTGAAGAATCTCATGCAATCTATGCGCCTCAATTTTCAAATCCGAGATAACCGCCTCTAAATCCCATGTATTCTGATTTAACCCCTTTGATAAAGCACACAAAGCATCATCACTCCCACTTTCTAATTCAGTGTCCTGTTTATTTACATCAGCTATTCCGCTCTCCATCATTTCCTCTCTCCTCTTTTTTATCTCTTCAACACCAACCTTGCATCGGCCAAAGCTAGCAATTATAGATGGTGAAAAATATCCAGGACTGCACGACAAATCATCTATAGCGCTTATTAGCGCCTGGGATTCAAATACGGAAACATCCTCTCGTACTCCTGTGATTCTGAGCACACGAACAGCCTCGCTCAGGATATTTTTCCTTATCGGACTCAATCCCCTAGATACAGCTATGAATCGCTCCCACACCACATCTTGATCAAAATTTATACGTGCAATATCTCTAAGAGAATCAATGGAATCTTCCGAAATTTCCTGTAGTTGCTGGTGAAAAGTATCGGCATCGATATTTTTTAAATTTCTCCCAGAAAAATTAGACGCCCTTGCTTTCTCAAGAAGATGAGGAGTAATTATGCCTTTAAGACCATCGTATCCCACCAATGCGACGGTCTTTTGAGCAGCAATACCCTCAAGTGCAACTCGCCCCATACCGGCAACACCAGCATACTGGCGCATGAGTGCCTGTACCCTTACACTGGAACCATAAAAATCCACAAACGCCTGGAGACCTGCATTATTCAATCGATTTTGCAGATCGTCCTTCGCAGGCCCATCTCCAACGATCAACAAACCAGGAATCCCTGCAGAGGAGGCTTTCACAGCAAAATCAAAAATTCCATTAATTTTCTGAGAATCCAATCGACTAACAAGGCACCATCTGAGATCCTGTGTGCTGCAGTCGCTTTCCAATCTCTTCCTCTTGGAGAATCCAACTCCATTGGGCACGACACTCAATCGTTCAGCATTCACATACGGAGCAGCCATTGACTGCACCTCATCTGAAACACATACGACAGAAGAAGCATTTGGAAGGATAATCGATTTCAAGAGAAAATCATAAAATGGCCCACTATATCCAGACAATGATGCTGGGCCATGGAGGGTGATAATTAGTGATATCCCCTCTTCTTCCGCCGCCAAAAAACTTGGTATTAAGGAATTAAACGGATGAGCATGGATCAAATCAATTGATTTCTCTTGAATAATTTTTCTGATGTCATCTACCAGTTCAATCAGCTGATTAGAGTTGACGGCAGCACTAATATTCAAATCTCTGCAGACTGACGCAACTCCCTGAGGCAAAAGCACATCACTAAATTGCGTGCCCACTGCAAGATGGACTTTATACCCATTCTTCACAAAATATAATATTTCGCTCTGAATATGGGTTTCCAATCCGCCAATTGTAAACTGCTCCGTTATTATAAGAACGGACTTCATGCCTCAATCCCCACAACTTTAGCGCTTGATTTCAGCATGGCTATACCGCTCCCCATCAAGCGTATTTGATCAACCTTAATAATTATTGCATCAGTTTTTCTATCCAGATACGCCATATCTCCATGAGAGATAGCCTCAGCTATTGCTAATGTAATGAAATATGACCCAGGACAAAGGCTCAATTCAATATCAAAGCTAAAAACCAGCTTAGTCCCCTTACGTGCGTTCACCTGATTACAATCATGGTAAAGCGTACTGGTTCCAAAGGCCGAAACACCTTCAACTGTGCGAATCAGAATTCCCGCCTGAATTTCCTCGACAGATTTTAGAACATCTACCTCGAATTGGACGATTGCTTTATCACCTGTATAAAAAACCTCAGAAACTTCACCGACAGAGTTATACATCCCCCAGTTACTTATAACAGCTCTAAGTCCGTCTTTTTCTTGGAAAGAACTGTCATCATCTTGTGACTTCTCTATATGATTGTCATCCGCAAGAATAATAGAGGAAGCTTTATCCACGGCTTGGCGGGAACTCTGATTCACATAGCGAAGATAAGAACGCTCGTCAGAATAAAGCAGGGCGTGATATTGATCAACGATCTCTTTTGCAGGTCCCACCCCATGTACTTCTCCTTTATGCAGAAGCACTCCTCGCTGACAAAACTTCTCAACTGTCGCAGTTGAGTGTGTTACCAAGAGAATGGAGCAGCCGTTGCCCCGAAGCCTCTCAATATAATCAAAGCATTTCCGCTGAAATTTCTCATCGCCAACTGAAAGTGCCTCGTCGACAATTAATATTTGCGGAGATATGCAAGCCTGAACAGCAAATGCCAATCTGACAACCATACCGCTGGAGTATGTTTTGACAGGTTGATCAAGATGCAGCCCAATATCTGCAAAAGACGCTATGTTATCAAAATGACTATCCATCTGCTCTCGGCTCAAACCTAGTATTGTGCCGTTCAGATAAACATTATCTCTTCCTGTGAATTCCGGGTTGAATCCAGAGCCAAGCTCTAAAAGAGCCGTTAATATTCCATTAGTTTTTATTTCACCTGACGTGGGAGCCAGGGTACCTGCAATAATTTGCAGCAAAGTACTTTTACCGCTACCATTACGGCCCAATATACCAATTGTCTCCCCCTTACCCACAGAGAAAGACACATTACGTAGTGCCCAGAATTCCTCAAAATATTGCTTGGATCTTAAGGAAAAAAATTGCAGTAACCTATCTTTAGGATCTGCATACATTTCATATCGTTTCGATATATTAGATACAGAGATCGCTATATCAGAGGACATCTGCAAATCCTTTTCGTGTCTTCTGGAACCAGAAATATCCTAGAAGAAAGATAATAAACGAGTAAAGCATCTGCATAGCCCATTCAACCCACGCAACTGTTTTATTCCAGAGGAGCACCCCACGCGCTTCTTCAATCAACCAAGAAAGTGGATTCATTTGCATCAACGATTGATATTTCACTGGCAACGACTCCGTCGCGTAAAACAATGGAGTCATAAACATCAAAATTGTGACTAGTATTACAACAATTTGCGAAACATCTCTTAAATAGACGCCCAAAGAAGATAAGAACCAAGATAATCCGATGACCAAAAGAATCAAAGGCATTATTATTACCAGCAAATATAGAGATTCAATACTTGGCAGTCCAAACAAATATATATAAAAGAACAACCAGACCAACAGACTAACAAGAAAATGAAAAAAAGCGGCCCCTACTGTCACTAACGGGAGAATCTCTAAGGGAAAAATTAATTTCTTCACGTAATTAATATTACCAACTATTAATAGCGGGGCACGCGTCACACATTCTGAGAAAAGATTAAATATTATCAACCCCGAAAACAGCGTCAATGCAAATTCTGCTTGAGAGCCAGTACCGCCCGGCCATTTCGATTTAAAAACGACACCAAACACAAATGTGTATACTGCCAGCATAAGCACAGGATTGAAAAATGACCATAGCAATCCCATCACAGACCCCTTATAGCGTCCGACGATCTCTCTTTTCGTCAGAGCAATAATTAGATCCTTGTTTCTAGTAACAACCCTAATTAACTCAACCACAGACAAAGAATTGCCACTCATTTTCAAAAGCCTTCGGATACTTATAAATCTATCGCAAGCCTGATGCATGCGAAAAAAATACTATTTCGTTTTTACTCTAGAATATTCCTGCACGCCCATACGCATCATCGAAACGAATGATGTCATCCTCTCCCAAATAATCTCCCGATTGGACTTCAATTATTTCCAAAGGAAAATCTCCAGGATTCTTAAGCCTATGTATTTCCTCTAGACCAATATACGTGGACTCATTTTCACGCAATAGAAACTTCTCTTCGCCCTTGACAACTTCAGCAATACCTTTCACAACAATCCAATGTTCTGCGCGATGACAATGCTTTTGCAGACTCAAGCTTGCACCGGGGTTTACAACGATTCTTTTTACGTTAAATCGATCACCACGTTCTAAGCTGTCATACCAACCCCAAGGACGATGGACTTTTCGATGCGAATGAGCTAATCCATGGCCTTCGTCACCAAGATCAACAACTAATTTTTTTATTTCCTGGGTGTGATCTTTTTTCACGACCAAGACAGCATCCGCCGTTTCTACAACGACAATATTTTCCAGTCCAACTCCTGTAACAAGCCGGCCATTGGAGACCAGAAAAGAATTCCTGCAATTGGACTGAACCGCGTCACCCATCAATGCATTTCCCTGATCATCTCTTTCTTTTGCCTCCCACAAAGCATCCCAAGTTCCCAAATCGGACCATCCTGCATCTAAAGGGACTACTTGGGCCTTGACACCTACTTCAGGCATCATCGGTAATCGTTCCATCACGGCATAGTCGATAGAGTCTGAAGGACAGGATAGGAATGCATCTGCACCCGGCCTGATAAAATCAAGATCATGCCTCGCGCCGTTCATCGCAATCTTACAAGCAGCGAGAATATCCGGTCGGAATTTTTCCATCAATTCCAACCATATACTGGAACGCATCATAAAGACTCCGCTGTTCCAAAGGTAATTTCCATTTTCAATATATTGACGAGCTAACTCTGCGGTAGGCTTTTCGGCAAAGCTCTCGATCAATAATGCTCCTGATTCACTGGTATCTCGGTACCGTATATAGCCGTATCCTGTTTCAGGACGACTAGGAGAAACTCCAAATGTAACTACAGAAGCCCCACATGCTTCGGTATATGCCTGCTCCACAGCCGCATGGAAAGCAGGCTTGTTGGAAACCATATGATCCGCAGGCATTGCCAGCAAAATTGGATCCTCATCGCTAGCGCAAGCATAAAGAGCCGCAATAGTCAAGGCAGGTGCAGTGTTACGTCCTGCAGGTTCCAAAAGGATGGGGCACCGCTCAACACCAATCTGCATAAGTTGGCTTGCTAATAAAAAGCGGTGCTGCTCGTTGCACACCAGTACCGGGACGGAGGCCTGCGGTATGTGTGTCGCCAGTCCTTTCAGACGAGTGACAGTTTGCTGCAGCATGCTCCGGTCTTCCATCAAGGTGAGAAACTGCTTGGGATAGGTTTCCCGGGAGAGCGGCCAGAGTCGAGTGCCCGATCCTCCGCAAAGAATGATAGGAAGCAGGGGATGACTCATGACGAAGTCTCGCCGGGCGAAGGTGGACGACGCAAATCCTCAGCATCGGCCTCCAGCATTGCCAACCGCTGGTTCAACCGCCGCACATCGCGCTCGATGCGGGTGTTGACCATGTCGGCATGCAAGGCCTTGATGAGCAGGACGATGCTGGCCAGCAGCAGCAGCATGGCCGGTGGATAGCTGATGCCCAGCACCGCTGCCAGGCGGTTGATCATCCCGGGCCAGACGCCCAGCACGACGGCAGCCACGGCAACGACCACCCAGAACAGGCCGTGCATGAGATAGAGATGGTCGCGCCGGATCAGGTACAGGATCAGCGCGGCCAACCCTATGCCCATGAAAGTCGTTGTTACCTGAAGGGAAGCCATATTGATAATCAAAAGCTACCGAATGAAAGCATTCGGTTGATGCAGGGCACGGCCGAAACCAGCGCTATTGCCGTATGAAACGGTCCAAACCACCCAGGGAATACGTAAAACCTCCCATTGTAGGTTCCGCATCATGTTCCGAAGTCGCTTCCCCCTCTCGTTTCGCCCTGGCCTTGACAGGGATGTGGCACCGTATTTCACAACCCCTGCAGAAGCGGCGGGATCATGCCTTGGTGACAGACGAGGTTCCTGCAGCACTACACTGAAGCATTGACCTGATGCACCTGCCAAGCACTGTTGCTTGCGTGCACCCTCATATATGCCATCTGCCACCACCCAGCTCCTGGTCATAGACCCCCAGAACGACTTCTGCGATCTGCCTGACGACTGGTGCCCCGGCCGGCAACGTCCCAGCCTTCCCGTGGCGGGCGCACATGCCGACATGCAGCGGCTGGGCGGGTGGATTCGGCGCGAGGGGGCGAAGGTGGACGCCATCACGGTGACGCTGGACTCGCACCAGCGCTACGACATCGCCCATCCTGCCTTCTGGCAGCAGGGCGGTGGCGGCGATGTGGCGCCGTTCACCGCGATCACGGCGGCGCAGGTGCGGGCGGGTGTGTTCTGGCCGCGCAACGCCGGGGCGCTGCAGCGCAGCCTGGAATATCTGGATGCACTCGAAGCCAACAGCCGCTACACGCTGATGGTCTGGCCCGTGCACTGCGAGGTGGGCAGCTGGGGCCACGGTATCCACGCCGATGTGCTGGAGGCCTGCGGCGACTGGCAGCAGCAGCGCCAGCGCGCCGTGTACAACGTTTTCAAGGGGCTCAATCCCTGGACCGAGCACTACAGCGCGCTGCTGGCCGAGGTCCCCGACCCGGCCGATCCGGCGACCCTGCTGAACACCGGCCTGCTGGAGCGGCTGGACCGCGCCGGTCTGCTGGTTGTCGCGGGCGAGGCGAGCAGCCACTGCGTGCGCTCCACGGTCGAGCATCTGGTCGAGCACCTTCCCCATCCTGAGCGCATCGTGCTGATGCACGACGCCATGAGCCCGGTGCCGGGCTTCGAGTCCGCGCACCGTGATTTCCTGGCAGCCATGCAGGCCCGCGGATTGCGGCTGGCCTCCAGCCAAGAACTCCACCTGTAGGGGCCCGACCGCCTTCCCGCGCGCAGCCTCCTTTTCTGTTTGCCCAGCATCGCACCATGGCTCCCATCATCACCAGCCTGCTCGACACCGATCTCTACAAATTCACGATGTGGCAGGCCATGCTGCACCGCAATCCCCAGACCGAGGCCGAGTACGAATTCGTCTGCCGCACGAAGACGGCCTTCCCGCTGGCCGAGCTGCTGCCCGAGGTGGAGCGCGAGCTGGACGCCCTGTGCGCTCTGCGCTTCACGCCCGAAGACCTGGCCTACCTGGGCGGGCTGCGCTTCATGAAGAGCGACTTCATCGACTTTCTGCGCATCTTCCAGTTCCAGCGCGCCTTCATCCGTGCCTGGGCCGATGGCGATACCCTGCACATCGAGGCCAAGGGCCCCCAGGTCCATGTGATGGGCTTCGAGATCTATGTGCTGGCCATCGTCAACGAGCTGTATTTCCGGCGCTTCGACGCCGAGGCGGCGCTGGCCGAAGGCCGCAGGCGCCTGGCCGGCAAGATCGAGCGCCTGCGCCACCTGGCCTGCGAGGCCAGGCTGCGCAATCCCTTCGAGCTGTTCGACTTCGGCGTGCGCCGGCGCTTCTCGGGCGCCTGGCAGCGCGAGGTGGTCCAGGCCTTTGCCACGCAGACGGCGCAGTGGTTCAAGGGCACGTCCAACGTGCTGCTGGCGCGCGACTTCGGCATCGTGCCCATAGGCACCATGGCCCATGAGTACCTGCAGAGCTACCAGGCCCAGGGCGTGCGCCTGCGCGACTTCCAGATCGCCGCGCTGGAGGACTGGGTGCAGGAGTACCGGGGCGACCTGGGCGTGGCCCTGACCGACACCGTGGGCATGGATGCCTTCCTGGCCGATTTCGACATGTATTTCGCCAAGCTCTTCGACGGGCTGCGGCACGACTCGGGCGACCCGTATGCCTGGGGCGAGAAGGCCATCGCCCACTACCAGAAGCTGCGCATAGACCCGCAGGCCAAGCGCCTGGTGTTCTCCGACGGGCTGGACCTGGACACGGCCCTGGCCCTGTACCAGCGCTTTGCCGACCGCATACAGCTGGGCTTCGGCATCGGCACGCGGCTGACCAACGACATGGGGCTGGAGACCATCAACATCGTGATGAAGCTCACCCATGCCAACGGCCAGCCCGTGGCCAAGATCTCGGACTCGCCGGGCAAGACGCTGTGCAACGACGAAACCTATCTGGCCTATCTGCGCCAGGTCTTCGGCCTGGCCCAGCCTGTCGCCGTCTGACACCGCCTGACACCGCCTGACACCGCCTGACACCTCCAAGGCTCCATTCATGCTGCGCATCACCATTGCCCAACTCAACCCCACCGTCGGCGACATCGCCGGCAACGTGGCCCGCATGGCCGAGGCCGCTGCCCGCGCCGCGAACGCGCAGGCGGACCTGCTGGTCTTTCCCGAGCTGTCGCTGTGCGGCTACTACCCTGGCGACCTGCTGGACGAGCCCGCCTTTCGCGAGCGCCTGGAGCAAGGCTTGCAGCAGCTGCTGCAGGCCACGCGCCAGTGGCCGCAATTGCATTGGGTCATCGGCGCGCCCACGCGCGCCAGCGGGCCGGGCAAGCCGCTGCACAACAGCCTGCTGGTGCTCAAGGACGGCGCCGTGCGCCTGCGCTACGACAAGCAGCTGCTGCCCACCTACAACATCTTCGACGAGCGCCGCCATTTCGAGCCCGGCCCCGACGCGGCCAAGGTGCTGCGCATAGGACAGGCCCAGGTGGGCTTTCTGGTGTGCGAGGACGGCTGGAACGACGCCGGTGCCGACTACGCCACCAACCCCTTCGCGCGCATGGCCGACGCCGCGCCCGACCTGGTGGTCAGCATCAACGCCAGCCCCAGCCACCTGGGCAAGCGCGAGCAGCGCCACGAGATCTTCGGCCAGGCGGCCACGCGCCACGGCCTGCCCATCCTCTACGTGAACCAGATCGGCGGCCAGGACCAGATCGTGTTCGACGGCGCCTCCTTCGCGGTGGAGCCCGGGCGCGGCGTGGTCTTCGAGGCCGAGCGCTTTGTCGAAGACCTGCGCACGCTGCAGTTCGACGACGGGCGCTTCCTCGACGCGGCCGGCCAGCCCTGCATGAGCGTGCCGGCCGCAGGCCTGCCCACCATGGAGTTCTACCGCCGCCAGATCGTGCTGGGCCTGCGCGACTATGCGCGCCGCTGCGGCTTCACGCGCGCCGTGGTCGGCAGCTCGGGCGGCATCGACAGCGCGCTGACCCTGGCCCTGGCGGCCGAGGCCCTGGGCGCGGACAACGTGGTGGCCGTCACCATGCCCTCGCGCTTTTCGTCGAGCGGCTCGGTCGATGACTCGGTGATCCTGTGCCGCAACCTGGGCATCACGCTGCACGAGCACCCGATCCGCGAGCTGGTCGACGGCTATGCGCGCCAGTTCGAGGCCAGCTTCGGCCAGCCGCTGCAGGGCCTGCCGCTGGAGAACCTGCAGGCACGCATCCGCGGCACCACGCTGATGGAGTACTCCAACGCCTTCGGCCACCTGCTGCTGACCACGGGCAACAAGTCC
Organism: Delftia sp. JD2; assembly: GCF_001682645.1. NCBI lineage: Bacteria > Pseudomonadati > Pseudomonadota > Betaproteobacteria > Burkholderiales > Comamonadaceae > Delftia > Delftia sp. JD2. Next base: position 62,228 of record NZ_LFJT01000006.1, on the reverse strand, counting down.
GAGATCTCGGTGGGCTACTGCACGCTGTATGGCGACACCAACGGCGGCCTGGGCCTGCTGGGCGATCTGTACAAGACCGAGGTTTTCGAGCTGTCGCGCCACATCAACCGCAGTGCGGGCCGCGAGCTGATTCCCCAGGCCATCATCGACAAGCCGCCCTCGGCCGAGCTGGCGCCCGACCAGAAGGACGAGGACAGCCTGCCGCCCTATGCGGTGCTGGACGAAATCCTCAAATACGCCATCGAGGGCCGGCACCTGTCCACCGCCGAATACGGCACGGCCGAGCGCTTTGTGACCCAGCTGCTGGGCCAGCCCGGCGGGGCCGAGCTGGTTGACCGCGTCAAGCGCATGATCTTCCGCAGCGAGTACAAGCGCCGGCAGGCCCCGCCCATACTGCGCGTGCGCCCGCGCGCCTTCGGCACGGGCCGCCAGATGCCCATTGCCGCCCACTACGAATGAAGCCAGAGTGAAGCCACCGAGCCTGTTTATGCAAGAGACTGCCGCCATGGACGCCCCCACCGAAACCCCGGCCACCAGCGAGCGCGTGCACACCGCCGTGCTGATCGGGCGCTTCCAGCCGCTGCACAACGGCCACATGGCACTGCTGCGTGCGGCGCTGGAGCGTGCCGAGCAGATCGTCGTCGTGCTGGGCAGCGCCTGGCAGGCGCCCAATCCCAAGAACCCCTTCAGCTGGCAGGAGCGCGCGCAGATGCTGCGCGAGGCGCTGCCGCCCGCGGACGCGGCCCGCCTGCACTGCGTGCCCGTGCGCGACTACTACAACGAGCCGCTGTGGGTACAGGCCGTGCAGCAGGCCGTGCAGTCCTGCGTGCCCGAAGGCGCCAGCGTGGCCCTGGTCGGCCATTTCAAGGATGCGACCAGCGGCTACCTGGCGCGCTTTCCGCGCTGGCAGCTGATCAGCCTGCCGCGCCTGGGCCAGTTCGACGCCACGCCGCTGCGCGACATCTACTTCGGCGAATCCGGCGTGGACTTCGAGGCCCTGGCCGCCCAGGTGCCGCCCGCCACCCTGCAGTTCCTGCGTCAATGGGCCACCACGCCCGTCCATGCGCAGATGTGCGAGGAATGGCGCATGCTGGCCCGGTACCGCCAGGCCTGGGCTGCGGCGCCCTACCCGCCCGTCTTCGTGACCGTGGATGCACTGCTGCGCTGCCGTGTGCCGCACGAAGACGCGCAACAGGACCACATCCTGCTGATACGCCGCGGCCATGCCCCGGGCCTGGGCCTGTGGGCGCTGCCGGGCGGCTTCCTGGAGCCGCGCGACACGCTGTGGCAGTCCTGCCTGCGCGAGTTGCGCGAGGAGACATGCTCCACGCTCAGCGAGGCCGACCTGCAGGCCGCCCTGCAGTCCGTGCAGGTCTTCGACCACCCCGACCGCAGCCTGCGCGGGCGCACCATCACCCATGTGCACTACCTGGACCTGGGCGTGCTGCCCTCGCTGCCGCCCGTGCAGGGCGGCGACGATGCGGCACTGGCGCGCTGGGTGGCCGTCTGCGACCTGCCCGCCATGGAAAGCGCGTTCTTCGAGGACCACTTCCAGATCCTGCGCCAGTTCCTGCCCCTTCCGGTGCAACAGCCCCTGGCGGACACGGGCGTGAAAATCGGCTAAAACCGGAGATTGCGGCGCCATCTTGCGCCGCAGTACCGTTTTTCCGGGCTCCCCGTGTCCCCCCGCGTTTGAATGACTACCACCCTACAGATCCGACCCGCCACCCCCGATGACGCCGAGCTCATCGTCCGCTTCGTGCGCGAACTCGCCGTCTATGAAAAAGCCGAGCATGAAGTCCTGGCCACGCCAGAGCATGTGAAGCGCACCCTGTTCAGCGACAACCCCGCCGTCTTCGGCCTGATCTGCCTGCATGGCGACCAGCCCGTGGGCTTTGCGGTCTACTTCTTCAATTACTCGACCTGGCAGGGCCGCCACGGCCTGTACCTCGAAGACCTCTACGTCACGCCCGAGGCGCGCGGCCTGGGCGCGGGCACGGCGCTGCTGCGCCGCCTGGCGCAGATCGCCGTCGAGAAGGACTGCGGCCGATTCGAGTGGAGCGTGCTCGACTGGAACCTGCCCTCCATCGAGTTCTACGACCGCCTGGGCGCCCTGCCCCAGACCGAGTGGATCCGCTACCGCGTGACCGGCGACACCCTGCTGGAGATGGCGCGCGAGCCGGGCTGAGGCCGGCCCCCTTTGTCTGCCTACTCGGGCTCCACGCCCTGGCGCACGGCCTGCTCGACCACCTCGCGCGTCAGCGTGGGCACGAAGGTCTCGATGAAGGCATAGGCATAGCCGCGCAGCCAGGCGCCCTTGCGCAGGCCCAGCCGCGTGGTGTTGACCTCGAACAGGTGGCCGGCGTCCAGCGTGCGCAGGCCCTGGTCGCGCTCGGCATCCAGCGCCACCGAGGCGACGATGCCCACGCCCATGTCCAGCTCCACATAGGTCTTGATCACGTCGGCGTCCATGGCCGTGAGCACCACGTCGGGCTCCAGGCCCTCGCGCGCAAAGGCCTCGTCGATGTGGGCGCGGCCCGTATAGCCCTGCTCGTAGGTGATGATGGGAAAGCGCGAAAGCGCCTCCAGCGTCAGCGCCTGCTGCGACTGCAGCAGCGGGTGGCCGGGCGGCACGACCACGCCATGCGTCCAGCGGTAGCAGGGCAGCGCGACCAGGCCTTCATAGCCGGCCAGCGCCTCGGTGGCCACGCCGATGTCGGCCTCGCCGCTGCGCAGCATCTGCGCCACCTGCTCGGGCGAGCCCTGGTGCAGGTGCAGGCGCACCTGCGGATAGCGCTGGCGGAAGTCGCGCACCACATGGGGCAGCGCATAGCGGGCCTGGGAGTGGGTGGCGGCAATCGACAGCCGGCCCTGCTCGCTGGCGCTGAAGTCGGCGCCCACGCGGCGCAGGTTGTCGGCCTCCAGCATCAGGCGCTCGACGATGGGCAGCAGCGCCTCGCCGGGCGGCGTCAGCCCGGTCAGCCGCTTGCCTGCGCGGATGAAGATCTCCACGCCCAGTTCTTCCTCCAGCTCGCGGATCTGCCGGCTCACGCCGGGCTGGGAAGTGTGCAGCGTGTGGGCCACCTCGGTCAGGCTGTAGCCGCGGCGCACGGTTTCGCGCACATAGCGCAGTTGCTGGAAGTTCATGGGCAAGGCTCCGCCCGGGGCCGGTGCGGCCCGGGCCTGTGGAAGGCAAAAGCAGGAAGGAAAGAAGAGGGGAACGGCGAGAGGCTTCAGGCCGAACAGGCCACGGCCGGCTCATCCGGGGCATCGGCCGCTGCCTCGCGGGGCAGCTCCAGCAGCTCGATCAGATTGCCTGCGGGGTCGCGCGCATAGCAGCGCCGGCCCTCGCTCACGGGCGCCACCTCCAGCGCCAGGCCGCCGTGCACCAGCAACTGCTGGCGCAGCGCATCCACGTCGCTGACCGTCAGTGCCAGGTGCACCAGGTTGCCCGCCGCGCGCTCGGTGCCGCCGGACTGCCCCTTGTAGGGCACCAGATCGATGCGCTGCCCGCCGGCCAGAAAGCTCAGGCCCGGACGCCCGGCAACGGTCAGGGCAGACAGGCCCAGCACTTCGCCATAAAAGCGCTCCATGGCCGCCTGGGCGCGCGCCGGGAAGGACAGCTGGACATGGTGGACGCCACAGACAATGGCCACGCCCGGCTTCATGGCAGTGCGGCCGGCAAGAGGGGAAGGCCAGGCGGGGCGTGTGGTGTGGGTCATCGAAGCGTCTCGGAAAAGAATCAGCAGCCCGAATGCTGCTGCAGGCCATTGTCGAGACAAGTCGAAAAAACCAAAAATAATAAAAATTCAGTCTGTTATTTCCAAATCATCTCAAGAGATCGAGCGCCGGTGGTCGGCACGGCGCGCCAGCCACTCGCCGCCGAACTGCAGCACCGACACCAGGGCCACCAGGATGACGATGACCTCGAACATCACACGCGTCTCATAGCGCTCGTAGCCGTAGCGGATGGCCAGGTCGCCCAGGCCGCCCGCCCCCACGGCGCCCGCCATGGCCGAGGCATTGACCATGGCGATCACGCTCACGGTCATGCCGCCGATCAGGCCCGGCAGCGCTTCGGGCAGCAGCACCTGGCGCACGATCTGCGGGCGGCGCAGGCCCATGGCGCGCGCCGCCTCCACCAGACCGCCGTCCACTTCGCCCAGGCTCACCTGGGCGATGCGCGCAAAGAACGGAATCAGGTTGGCCGATAGCGGCACCACCGCCGCCCAGGTGCCCAGCGTGGTGCCCACGATGGCGCGCGTCACCGGCAGCAGGGCCACCAGCAGGATGATGAAGGGAATGGCCCGGCCGATGTTCACTGCCGCCGACAGCCCACGGTACAGGCGCGGCCTGGCATAGAGCCCGCCTGGCGCCGTGGTGTGCAGCACGATGGCCAGCGCCAGCCCGGCAACGATGGCGATCAGCGAGGACGCGCCCGCCATCAGCAGGGTTTCCAGAAAGGCCTGCAGGTATTTATCGAGCGGGGGCAGGGACATGGCCAAGCAGTTGCAGTGAATCGGCGCCCAGCGCCTGTTGAAGGGAAGACAGCGCGGCCGGTGAAAGGGGTGAGAGCGGTGAAAGCGGCGAGGGTGCCGACGGCAGATCCTGCACCGGCACGCCCACCAGCAGGCGGCCCTGCGAACGCCCGCGCACGCAGTCCAGCCCGCCCTGCAGCAAGCGGGCACGCGGGCCCAGCACCTGAAGCTGCGCCAGCGGCAGGCCCTGCTGGCTGCCGCCGTCGGCCCATCCGATGGCCAGCACGGCGACGGCCTCCGGGCCATCGGCCGCCGCCACCAGTTCCAGGTCGGCCGCCAAGGCCTGCCGCAGCGGCCGCAGCAGCGCACGCGCCGCCTCCGAGCGCGGTGCCGCAAACAGCTGCCAGACCTCGCCGATCTCCTGCAGCCGGCCCTGGTCCAGCACCAGCACGCGATCGCAGACCTCGCGGATCACGGCCATGTCGTGCGTGATGAGCACGATGGTCAGCTGCAGCTTGCGGTTGATCTCGCGCAGCAGCTCCAGGATGGACTGCGTGGTCTCGGGGTCCAGGGCCGAGGTGGCCTCGTCGCACAGCAGGATTTCGGGCTCGTGCACCAGCGCGCGCGCAATGCCCACGCGCTGCTTTTGCCCGCCCGAGAGCTGGGCCGGATAGGCGCCGCTCTTGTCCGCCAGCCCCACCAGGGCCAGCAGCTCGTCCACCCGCGCGCGCACAAGCGCGGGCCGCCAGCCCGCGGCCTGCAGCGGCAGGGCCACGTTCTCGTACACCGTGCGCGAGGACAGGAGGTTGAAGTGCTGGAAGATCATGCCGATGCGCCGGCGCAGCGCCACCAGCGCGTCCTCGTCCAGCGTGGCGACATCGGTGCCGTCCACCAGCACGCGGCCGCTGCTGGGCCGCTCCAGCGCATTGATGGTGCGCAGCAGCGTGGATTTGCCGGCGCCGCTGCGGCCAATGATGCCGAACACCTCGGCACGCGCCACCTCGAAGCTCAGCGCCTGCAGTGCGTGCACGGGCTCGCCCGGGCTCCTTCCCGTGCCCGTGCCCGGGTAGTACTTGCGCACGCCCTCGAAGACGATGTGCGGCCGCTGCAGCGCATCGATTGCATGGGGCTCGCCGGCCGCCGCCTGTTCCACCTTCATTGCCTTACACGCCTCAGAAGGCCGGCAGCACCGAGCCCTGGTACCTGCTCACGATGAACTGGCGCACGGGCTCGGACTGGTAGGCGCGCAGCAGGGCCGCGACCCAGGGTGCAGCGCGGTCGCGCTCGTGCACGGCAATGATGTTCACGTAGGGATTGCGCTCGCGCCTTTCGACGGCAATGCCATCGCGCGTGGCGATCAGCCCCGCCTGGTAGGCAAAGCTGTTGACGATGGCCGAGGCATCGAGATCGTCCAGCGAGCGCGCCAGCACCACCGAGGCCGCCTCCACCAGCTGCACCTTCTTCTGGTAGCTGGCGATGTCGGCCAGTCCCGCCGTGCCCTTGAAGGGGTCGAAGCCCTCGCGCAGCTTCAGGATGCCCTGGTCCTGCAGCACCACCAGCGCACGCGTCTGGTTGCTGGGATCGTTGGGAATGCCCAGGCGCGCGCCAGCGGGCAGGTCGGCCAGGCGTTTGTGCTTTTTCGAATAGAAGGCGATGGGCGAGATGTAGGTGTCGCCGGCCGCCACCAGCCGGTAGCCGCGCTGCTGGTTCTGGTCGCGCAGGAACGGCACATGCTGGAAGGAGTTGGCCTCGATGTCGCCGTTGTTCAGCGCCTCGTTGGGGCTGGCCGCGCCGCTGATGACCACGGGCTTGACCTGCAGCCCCTGCTCGCGCGCCACGCGGGTCACCACCTCCCAGATTTCCTCGTCCACGCCGCCGCGCACGCCCACGCGCAGCGGGCCGGCCTGCGCGGCCCGAATGGCGCCTGACATCGCCGCCGCCGAGGCCCCCGCCGCCAGTCCCCGCAGAAATACTCGCTTGTCCATCGCACAGTCCTTTCAAGAATCAACAGGCACCGATCAACAGCAATCGATCAATAGGCACCAGGGTGCAACTCACGGCCGGCCGCGCGGGCCTGGGCCTGCAGGCGGGCGAAATGCTCGGGATAGAAACGCTGGGCCACATCCAGGTGGGAGCGCACGCGGCCCTTGAGCGCGTTCTCGCCCACATGGCTGAACAGCGGGTTGTCCGGGTCGCTCTGCGGCCCCGTGGCCAGCACGGCCAGCTCGGGCGGCAGGGTCAGCAGCGGGACCTGGCCCAGGTCCAGGCGCGGCGCCAGGAAGTAGGCGATGGAGTAGCGCTGCACGCCCGCGCGCGGCACCAGCACGCGATGCACGTTGGCGCGCAGATAGCCGTTGGTGGCCAGCTCCAGCATCTCGCCGATGTTGATGACGAAGGCCCCGTCGCGCGGCGGCACATCGACCCAGCCGGCCGGCGTCTCCACCTGCAGCCCGCCCACCTCGTCCTGCAGCAGCAGGGTCAGGAGGCCACCGTCCTTGTGCGCGCCCACGCCCTGGCCGGCCGCGCCCAGCTCGCTGCCCGGGTAGTGGATGATCTTGATGCGGTGCGCAGGCAGGCCGCTGACCAGGGCGTCCAGCGCGCCCTCGGGCAGCTGCAGCGCGGCCACGAAGTGGCGCAGCAGCTCCAGCGCCACACCATGCGCTGCCGCCTGCCAGGCCAGCACCTCCTCACGGAACCCGGGCAAGGCCTGCGGCCACTGGTTGGGGCCTTGCAGCCCCTTCCAGTCCGGCACGCCGGGGCCTGCGGGAATCTCGGGCGACTCCTCGCCCAGGTCGATCTGCTCGCGCTGGTCGGGCCGCTGGCGCGTGATCTCCATGCCCACGGCCGTATAGCCCCGGAAGTGCCGCGTGTTGGCAATGGCCAGCGCCTGCTTGTCGGCCAGCGGCTGCGCAAAGAATTCGCGCGCGCGCCGCTGTATGCCCTGCCATGCGTCCCGGCCTATGCCGTGCCCTTCCAGGTAGAAGAAGCCGGTGTCGCGCGCCGTGCGCGCCAGCTGGCGCAGCGCCTGGGCCTGCGTGGCCGGGTCGCGCAGGGCCTGCAGATCGATGACGGGCAGGGCCGGGGTTGCCGCTGTGGCGGCGGGCGCGTCGAGAGTGGATGCTGTCAAGGTGCTCATGCTGTGCTGCCAGGAAAGTGGGAAGGAAGGGGCGCTCAGGCCGCCAGGCGCTGATCGCGGTCTTGCTCGCGGTTTTGTTCGCGGTCTTGTTCGCGATCGGCAGCCAACACCGCATGGCCCTGCGCCTGCTCCAGCGCCTGCGCCAGGTCGGCCAGCAGGTCCTGCGGATGCTCTATGCCGATGGACAGGCGCACCAGCCCGGGCGCAATGCCCACGCGCGCCAGCTCCTCGTCGCTGAGCAGGCTGTGCGTGGTCTCGGCAGGAATGGCGGCCAGCGACTTGCTGTCGCCGATGTTGACCAGGCGCAGGAACAGGCGCAGCGCGTCATAGAAGGCGCGCGCCGCCGGCCGGCCGCCGCGCAGCTCGAAGCCCAGCAGCGCCGGCACATGCCCGCCGCGCAGCTGGCGCAGGGCCAGCGCGTGGTCGGCGTGGCCGCTCTGGCTGGCGTGGTGTATGCGCTCCACCAGAGGATGAGCCTGCAGGAAATCGATCACGGCCAGCGTGTTGCGGCTGGCGCGCTCCTGGCGCAGGCCCAGCGTCTCCAGGCCCTGCAGCAGCAGGAAGGCGCTGTGCGGCGCCAGCGCCGCGCCGCAGTTGCGCAGCAGCACGGCACGGGCCCGCGCGATGAAGGCGCGGTCGGGAAATTTCTCGGTGAAGACAAAGCCCTGGTAGGCCGGCTCGGGCGCGCTGAACTGCGGGTAGCGCCCCGCGTGCGCCACCCAGTCGAAGCGGCCGCTGTCCACGATCAGCCCGCCCAGCACATTGCCGTGTCCGCCGATGGCCTTGGTGGCCGAGTGCACGACGATGTCGGCGCCCCAGTCGAAGGGCCGCAGCAGCAGCGGCGAAGCCACGGTGTTGTCCACCACCAGCGCCACGCCCGCCGCATGGCTGATATCGGCCAGCTGGCGCAGGTCGGCAATGCCGCCCGATGGATTGCCCACGGACTCCACGAACACGGCCTTGGTGCGCGGCCCTATCGCCCGGCGCAACGCCTGGAAATCATCCTTGGCCACGGCCGTGCTCTGCACGCCGCGCGAGGCCAGCACATGGGCGATGAAGTTGTGCGTGCCGCCATACAGCTGCGAGGCCACGACCACATGGTCGCCCGCACTGGCCAGCGTGGCCAGCGCCACATCGATGGCGGCCATGCCCGAGGCCAGGGCCAGCGCGGCCACGCCGCCTTCGAGAGCCGCAATGCGCTGCTCCAGCACCGCCAGCGTGGGGTTGGCCGTGCGCGAGTACACATCGCCCTCCTCCACCAGGCCGAACAGGTTGGCGCCGTGCTGGGCGCTGTCGAACACGAAGGAGGTGCTCTGGTAGATGGGCACGGCCGCGCTGCGCTGCTGCTCTCGCCCCCGGTAGCCTGCGTGCAGGGCCTGGGTGTCCTGCTGCCACAGCGCATCGCTGGCTGCGTCGTGCGGGGCGGACTCGTTGCCGGTCGCTGAGGTCATGCATGGACTCCGTATGAGTGGTCGATGCAGCCCATTATTCGAAGCCCGCGCCCTGCGCACTACGAAGAAAAACGCGTTCGCTTATTCGGTTTGCGCATGTCGCCGGGCCGCGCCCTTCCTAGTTGCCACGCACATATGGATGCGCGTTTTGCGTCGTTGGAAACACGGCACTCAGCGGACAGCATCGGCAGTCCCGAAACTGCTTTGGAGGGAGTTCCATGACCCGCAAGACCCAGACCGAGATCGACAGGACCCAGGACAGCCGCTGCGCCCATGGCGCAGATTGCGGTGCTTTCGGGGCGCTCGATGCTCCCGAGGCGACCGAGCCCTCGCTCTCGCGCCGCACCCTGATCCGCGCCGGCGCCGTAGCCGGCGCGCTGGGCTCGGCCGCCTGGTTCAGCGGCCGCGCCGGGGCGCAGCCGCGCCAGAAGATCACCTTTGCCTGGAGCCAGGCCAGCTTCTGCCATTCGCCCATTCCCGTGGCGCTGGAGCGCGGCTTCTTCGAGCGCAACGGCCTGGACGTGGAACTGCTGAACTGGGGCGGCTCGGCCGACCAGTTGCTGGAGGCGCTGGCCACGGGCAAGGCCGATGCAGGCGCGGGCCTGATCCACCGCTGGATCAAGCCGCTGGAGGCGGGGCTGGATGTCAAGCTCATCGGCAGCGTGCACGGCGGCTGCCTGCGCCTGGTGGGCCTGAAGTCGGCCGGCGTCACGCTGGACCCCAGCACGCTCAAGGGCAAGACCATCGGCGTGGCCGATCTCAACAGCCCGGCCAAGCAGTTCTATTCCATCCACCTGGCCAAGCGCGGCCTGGATGTGGACAAGGACATCGAATGGCGCGTCTACCCGGCCGACCTGCTGGATGTGGCCGCCAAGAAGGGCGAGATCCAGGCCATTGCCGACGGCGACCCGAATCTCTACCTGATCGAGAAACGCAACCCCGGCACCTTCCTCGAACTGGGCAACAGCGCCAAGAACGAGTACGCCGAAAGCATTTGCTGCGTGATCGGCGCAGGCGCAAAGTTCGCCCGGGCCAACAAGCCCGCTGCGGCCAGCGTGGTGCGCGCGCTGACCCAGGCCTCGGACTACATCGCCGAGAACCCCAACGAAACGGCGAAGATCTTTGCCAAGTACTCGCCCAAGGTGCCTGTCGAGGACCTGCAGCGCCTGCTGGCCGAGCTGACCTTCAAGCACCATCCGCACGGCAAGCCGCTGCGCGACGAGGTCCAGGCCTTTGCGGCCGACTTCCGCACGGCCGGCGTGCTCAAGAAGCAGACCGACCCTGGCCGCTTTGCCAGCCACATCACGCTGGACGTCCTCGCATGAGCACCGCAAGACCACGCTGGCGCCTGGGCGCCACGGATGCCGCACCCGGCCTGGAACGGGAACAGGCGCAGGGCACGCGCAAGGCAGGCCCCTGGCGCACCGGCCTGCTGGCCGCCGCCGCCTGGGCCGGCCTGGGCATGCTGACCCTGCTGTGGCCCAACAAGGAGATCGGCTTCAGCGAATGGGCATTCACGCAGGAGTTCGGCATTGCCGCCCTGGTCGTGGCCCTTTTGCTGCTGGCATCGGCTGCGCTGCCTGTACGGCACGTACGGCGGGTTGATCGGTGGCTGCGCCCGGCCGGTGCCTGGCTGGTGGCCGCGCCGCTGCTGCTGGCGCTGTGGGAGACGCTGACGGCCAAGCTCGGCGCGCTGCCGCCGCCGTTCTTCGCACCGCCGCAAAGCCTGATCGACGTGGTGCACGAGGACTGGCAGCGCCTGGGCCTGTCCACGCTGTATTCGCTGCGGCTGCTGCTCAACGGCATCGTGTTCGGCGCGGTGATCGGGTTTCTCACGGGCGTGTGGATAGGCTGGTCGCGCATCGCGGGCTACTGGGTGCATCCGCTGCTGCGCTTCCTGGGGCCGGTGCCGGCCTCGGCCCTGCTGCCGCTGGCCTTTTTCTTCGCGCCGTCCAGCTACTCGGCAGCCGTGTTCCTGGTGGCGCTGGCCACGTTCTTTCCGGTGGCCGTGCTGACCTGGTCGGGCGTGGCATCGGTCAGCAAGAGCTACTACGACGTGGCGCGCACGCTGGGCGCATCGCCCTGGTTCCTGGTGCTGCGCGTGGCCATCCCGGCCGCCCTGCCCCAGGTCTTCGTGGGCCTGTTCATGGGGCTGGGCGCCTCGTTCTCAGTGCTGATCACGGCCGAGATGATGGGCGTGAAGGCCGGCCTGGGCTGGTATCTGCAGTGGGCCCAGGGCTGGGCAGCCTACGCCAACATGTACACGGCGCTGCTGGTCATGGCCGTGCTGTGCTCGGGCCTGATCACGCTGCTGTTCACCGTGCGCGACCGCACGCTGTCGTGGCAGAAGGGAACCGTCAAATGGTGATTGCCGCAGAACACGCCGCCAACGCCGCAGCCACGCCCGCCATCGCAGGGGCGGCCCTAGCCGGCGCGGCCATCGATGTGCAGGCCGTCAGCCACTGGTTCGGCCAGGGGGAGGGCGCGCTGCAGGTGCTCGACGAGGTCAGCCTGCAGGTGCGGCCTGGCGAGTTCGTGGCCCTGCTGGGCCCCAGCGGCTGCGGCAAGTCCACGCTGCTGCGCCTGGTGGCCGGGCTGGACGCGCCCACGGCCGGCGCCGTGGCGCAGGACGGCACGGCCATCACCGAGCCCGATCCCTCGCGCATCGTCGTCTTCCAGGACCCCACGCTGTTTCCCTGGCGCACGGTGCGCGGCAACGTGGCCCTGGGCCTGCAGGCACGCGGCCTGCTGGACAGCCAGGCCCACCGCATCGACGAGGCCCTGCGCCTGGTGGGGCTGGAGGATTTCGCGGACAGCCATCCCCACCAGCTGTCGGGCGGCATGGCCCAGCGCGCGGCCCTGGCGCGCGCCCTGGTCAACGACCCGCGTCTGCTGATCCTGGACGAGCCGCTGGGCAAGCTCGACTCGCTGACACGGCTGGCCATGCAAAGCGAGATCCTCAAGATCTGGCAGCGCGCAGGCTTTTCCGTGCTGCTGGTCACCCACGATGTGGAAGAGGCCCTCTTCCTGGCCCACCGCGTGCTGGTCTTCAGCCAGCGGCCCGCCCGCATCGTGGCCGAGATCGATGTGGACCTGCCCTACCCGCGCCAGCGCGGCCACGCCCGCCTGTCCGAGCTGCGCCACGAGGCCCTGCGCCACCTGGGCCTGGACCAGACCTGGTAGCGCCCGCCTCCGATGCAACGCAGCGACTCCCCCGACTGGCTCAACCCCTTGATCGGCGCCATGCAGCAGGCCCAGGTCGGCCTGCTGCAGCTGCTGCACGGCCTGGGCCTGGCCGGCACGGTGGACGGCCAGCCCGTCTGGCCCTGGGCCCTGCGCCTGTCCGGCGAAAACCTGCTGATCGACCTGGGCCAGGCCCGGAGCCTGCTGTGGTCGCTGGCGGCCGTGGCCACCGCCATCGTTTTGCTGGTGCTGGCCCTGGCGCTGGTCCTGGTTCTGCGCCGCATCCGCTTGCCGGCCCTGGTGCTGACCGCGCTGGCCGCGCTCTCCCTGCTGCTGGCCCCCTGGCCGCGTGCCGACCTGATCCTGGTGCCCGCGCATGCCACCAGCTTCCATGCCTCGCCCACGGGCTTCAGCGTGGAGAGCATTGCGCGCGGCAGCGCGGTCTATGCCCAGCACTGCACGGCCTGCCACGGTGCCGATGGCCGGGGCCACGGCCCGCTGGCCGCCAGCCAGCCGGTCTGGCCCCCCAACTTCACCAGCCCGCTGCTGTGGCGCCGCGCCGATGGGGAATTGCTCTGGGCCATTCTTCATGACCGCCGCCCCGTGAAGTCTGGCGACGGCGCACGGACACACGGCCAGGCCGACCGGCTGTCCAGCGACGACGCCTGGGCCCTGATCGACTTCATGAAGGCCCGCGCCGCAGGCCAGATGCTGCAGATCGCCGGCAACTGGCCCTATCCCGTAGGCCTTCCCGACATGGCCGTGCAGTGCGCAGGCCAGCCCGCACGCCGCCTGAGCACCTGGCAAAGCCGCCAGCAGCGGCTGAGGGTGGTGGCAGGCAGCGGCCCGGTGCAGGAAGACCCGCGCCTGGTCAGCCTGCAGCTGTCGCCCGATGGCGGCAACCGCACCGCCAGCGCACTGGACTGCACCGTCAACGACCCGCGCGCCTGGCAGGCCATGGCCCTGCTCAGCGGCTCGGAGCAGCTGCAGGGCATGCAATGGCTGGGCGACCGCAGCGGCTGGCTGCGCGCGCTATCGCGTCCGGGCGCCCAGGGCTGGTCGGAGGACGACCTGGTCTGCCGCACGGACGCGCCCGCGAGGACGACGGTCGAGGCGACGACGGCCGCTGCGGCAACCGCCGGCCCGTCCGATGGCCTCGGGGCCCTGATCGCTCGCATGGATGCCGAGCCCGTGCGGTTCATCAAAGGTGGGTTTGTGCACTGAGGGATCAGCCATCCGCCGCCATCAGGCTGGCATAGGCGCCCTGGAGCGCGAGCAACTCCCGGTGGGTGCCCTGCTCCACGATGCGGCCGCCCTCCAGCAGGACCACGCGGTCCGCGCGGGCCAGCATGGCGGGCCGGTGGGCGATGAGCAGCACGGTACGGTGCTCGCGCAAGGCGTCCAGCGCACGCAGCAGGGCTTGTTCGCTTTCGCTGTCGAGATGGGAGGAAGCCTCGTCCAGCACCAGCACGGGGGCACCGGTCAGCAGCGCGCGCGCCAGGGCGATGCGCTGGCGCTGGCCACCCGAAAGGCGCATGCCTTGTTCGCCACAGCGCGTGGCATGGCCTTGCGGCAGCCCGCTGATGAAGCCATGGGCCTGCGCCAGCATGGCGGCCTGCTGTACCTCGTCATCGCTGGCGTCAGGCCGGCCCAGGCGGATGTTGTCGGCGATGGAGATGTCGAACAAATGCGCCTCCTGGCGGACCACGGCAAGTTGCTGCCGCAGCACGGCCAGCGGCAATTCACGGATGTCCATGCCGCCCATTCGCAGGCTGCCGGCGTCGGGCTCGCCCAGGCGTTGCAACAGCTGCACACAGCTGCTTTTGCCGGCGCCGGACGCACCGGCCAGGGCCACCATTTCGCCAGACCGCAGGGACAGGTCCAGTCCGCGCAGCACGGGTACGCCGCCACGCTGCCAATGCACACCGCAGAAGTCCAGCGACGCCGTGGCCGGCGCCTCACGGGTTCCGCTGTCCGCAATGCGCCGGGGCTGGCGCAGCAGTTGCACGATGCGGTCGGCACCAGCCTTCACATCGCCCAGCCTGCGCGCGGCCTGCGCCACTTCGGCCAGCGGCGCCAGCGCCATGCCGGCCAGTACCACCACGGCGGGCAGCCAAGCGGCGTCGATGTTTCCCTGGTCCAGCAGCCAAGCGGCCACGGCAGCCATTGCCAGGGCCGACACGGCCGGCAACGGGTCCGCGGTGGCCAGTTGGCCCGCAGCAAGCGACGCATGCCTGCGCACCTGCGGGGACAGAGCGGCAGCCTTGGCACGCATGCGTGCCAGCCAGCGCGGGCCGGCCTCCAGCAGCGCCAGTTCACGCAGTCCGCGCAGGCCTTCCACCACATCGGCATTGAGTTCGCCCTGGGCCGCTGCCAGCGTCCTGGCCTGCCGCTGCGCCTTGCCGGCCAGCCACCAGGACAGCAGCACCGGCAAGGCAACAAAGGGCAGCCAGGCCAGGGCGAGCAGCGGATGCAGCCAGGCCAGCAGGCCCAGCGCCGCCAGCGGCACGCACAGGGCGCCGGACAGCTCGCCCAGCATGTGGGCGTAGAAGTGCTCCATCAGCTCGGCATCGGCCGTGGCCGTGGCGGCGATGTCGCCGCTGCGCTGCGGGCCGGCCGCATGGCCTGCGCCCCGCTCCAGCCCGTCGTAGATGCCCAGCTGCAGTGTTTCTATCAACGCAAACGCCAGCGCATGGGAGGCATGGGTCTGCCACCATTGGCTGAGCGCGGCCACCAGCGCCGTCAAGGCCAATGCGCCCAGTGCCGGTTGCAGCGCAGTCCACGGCGCGCCCATGGCGGCCTGTCCGGCAATCCAGGCAGCCAGCACCCAGGCGCCGACCACGGTAGCCTGCGCCAGTGCGGCGGCCAGCAACGCCGCTGCCAGCAGGCGCTTGTGCGACGCCACCGGCGCCAGCAGGCCGGCCCAGCTGCGGGATTCATCGCGGATCATGCGGCCTCCTCCGTCGTCCTCTTGGCCTGCGACGCCGCCCAGAGCCGTGCATAGCGGCCGCCGCGGCGCAGCAGATCATCGTGCGTGCCCTGTTCGGCCACCCGGCCGTTTTCCAATACCACGATGCGGTCCGCCTCGCGCGCCGTCTCCAGGCGGTGCGCGGCCATGACGAGAGTGCGGCGGCCCCGCAATGGCCGCAACACCTGCAGCAAGGCCTGCTCCGTGCGTGGATCTGCGCTGGATGTGGGCTCGTCCAGCAGCAGCACGGGCGCACGCCTCAGCAACGCACGCGCCAGGGCCAGCCGCTGGCGCTGCCCGCCCGACAGGTGCGCGCCGAATTCGCCCACCTCGGTCTGCAGGCCTTGGGGCAGGCTGTCCACCAGATCGGCCAGTTGCACATCACGCAGGACAGCCTCGATGTCGCGGAGGCAGGCCTGGGGGCTGGCCATGCGCAGGTTGTCCTCCAGGCTGCCGCTGAACAGCAGCGTGTCCTGGGCGACCAGGGCGACCCTGGAGCGCAACTGCGCCAGGCTCAGCTCCCGCAGGTCCCGGCCGCCCAGGCAGACCATGCCGCGCCGGGGATCGGCGGCGCGCCACAGCAGCGACAGCAGCGTGGACTTGCCGACGCCCGAAGGCCCCACCAGCGCCACCCATTCACCATCGGCGATATCCAGGTCCAGCCCGCGCAGCACCTCGGGCCGCCCCGGCTCCTGCCCCTGGTCATGGGCAAAGCACACCCCACTCAGCGAGATGCGGCCGTCTGCAGGAGCAGGCCCGGGCCGCTGCGGCTCAGGCACGGGCAGCGGCGCGTGCAGCAGCGCGTCGATGGCATGCAGGCCGTCGCGCGCGGCCCAGGCCGCATGAAAGGCTTTCTCCAGCCGCTCCAGCGGCCTGAAGGCCTCACGCGACAGCAGCAGCACGGCCAGCAGCGATGCCGCATCCAGCCGGCCCTGGCCCAGTTGCCAGCTGCCCCACCCCAGGACACTGGCCATGCCGGCCAGGCCAACGAACCGCGTCAGGCCGGTGCGCAGCAAGGTGGCGCGCAGCGTGTGCATGGACTCGGCACGCAGGCGGGCGGCCTGTTCGGCCAGACGCATGCGCCAACGCGCCGAGGCGCCAAAGGCCCAAAGGGTCTCCATGCCGCGCAGGCTGTCCAGCAGCTGCGCCCCAAAGGCAGCCAGGGCCGCCATGACGCCGCTGGCCCCGGGCATGTGCCGGCGCAGCCACAGCCGGTCCAGCAGCGGCTGGCCCAGCACGAACACGGCCAGCAGCAGCGCGCAGCCCGCGTCCACCCAGGCCAGGGCGCCCAGCGCCAGCGCGCAGCCGAGCACGGCTCCCAGCAGGCTGGGAACATGGCGGCTGGCATGGACCTGCACGGCATCGACAGCCGCAACCAGCGTGGCCTGCAGCTCGCCCGTGGGGCGGGCCGCAGCCCAGGCCGGCCCCAGGCGCATCAACCGGGCCAGCAGGCGTTCGCGCAGCACGGCGCGCGTGCGCATGCCCACCTGCTGCGCCCACCACTCTTCCAGCCACACCAGGACGCCGCGCAGCACCAGGGCCGCCAGACCGATCGCCAGCCAGGGATGCAGCGACGCCCCCTCCATGGCCTGGGCCAGCAGTCGAGCAAGGCACAGCGCGTGCACCACCAGCATGGCCTGGGCCAGCAGCCCGCAGGCCACCGTGGCCGCCAGCTGCGCGCGCGAGCGCGACACCATCCAACGTTCCAGCGAGGTGCTCATGACGGCTCCTGCCCACGGCCGCCCAGCGCGTGCCTCACGGCGACCAGACGCCGGCCGTTGACCGTTTCCACGACAGCCTGCACGCGGTAGACCTCGTGCAGCAGGGCGCTGTCCACCACCTCGACGGGGCTGCCGGCACGCACCACGCGGCCCTGGTCCAGCACCATGATCCGGTCTGCCCAGCCCATGGCCAGGTTGATGTCGTGCAGCACGGCCAGCACCACCAGTTGCCGCTCGTGTGCGATCTCGGTCACCACGTCCAGCACGCGGTGCTGGTGGTAGAGGTCCAGGGCGCTGGTCGGCTCGTCGAGCAGCAGCAGGCGCGGACGGCGCACCAGGGCCTGGGCCAGACCCACCATCTGGCGCTGGCCACCCGACAGCGCAGCCAGCGGCCGGTCGGCCAGGGCCGTCAGCTCCAGGCGCTGCAGCACCTGCTCCACGGCGGTCTCGGCCTCATGCGTGCCGACCAACGGCCAACCACGGGCCGCCTGTGCGGGCTCGCCGGCCATGGCCGCGCTGAGCACGGACTCGAACACCGCCAGTCGCGAGCGTTCGGGCAGGCTTTGGGGCACATAGACCACCTGGCGCGCGGGCTGCAACGGCGGCTGGGAAGACAGCAGCGCCGTGCCCAGGCGCACCTCGCCGCGCATGCGCTGCAAGCCTGCAATGCCGCGCAGCAGCGTGGATTTGCCTGCGCCATTGGGCCCCACCAGCGCGTTGACCGAACCCGCAGCCAAGGGCCCCAGAGTGGCACCGCGCAGCACGGGAGCTGCGCCATAGCCCATGTGCACATCGCTGACATGCAGCGCGTTGCGGAATGGCATGCTCAGCGCTCCTGCCGGCCCGTGCGGGCAACGATGGCCATGAAAAAGGGAATGCCCACCAGCGAGGTCACGATGCCCACGGGCACCAGCACGCCCTCGATCAGCGTCTTGCTGGCCACCGAGGCCATGGACAGGATCAGTGCCCCCGCCAGCGCCGAGGCCGGCAGCAGCACGCGGTGGTCGTCGCCCACCAGCATGCGCGCGATGTGCGGTGCGATCAGCCCCACGAATCCTATGGTGCCCACGAAGGAGACGGCCACGCCCGACAGCAGGCTGATGCGCAGCAGCGCCCAGCCTCTCAGCGCCGTGACCGGCACGCCCAGGCTGCGCGCGCGGTCCTCGCCCAGCGTGAGCGCGGTCAGCGACCAGCTCTGGCTCCAGGACCAGGGCAGGCACAGCGCCAGCACGGCGGCCATGACGGCAATCCGGTCCCAGGAGGCGCGTGCCAGGCTGCCCAGGGTCCAGAAGACCAGCTGCTGCAAGGTGTTCTGGTCGGCCACGAACTGCAGCAGTGCCACCAGGGCGTTGAAGCTGAACACCAGGGCGATGCCGAACAGCACCAGGCTTTGCACGCCAAATCCGCGCCACATGGCCAGCCCGTACAGCAGGCCCACCGACAGCAGCGCGAAGAGGAAGGCGTTGAGAGACACCACGTACTGCGCCGGCACGCCCGGCACGCCCAGTCCCAGCACGATGGCCAGGGCCGCGCCAAAGGCGGCGGCCGCCGACACGCCCAGCGTGAACGGGCTGGCCAGCGCATTGGCCAGCACGGTCTGCATCTCCGCGCCAGCCAGCGCCAGCGCCGCACCCACCAGCACGGCCATCAGCGCATAGGGCAGGCGCACGTTCCAGACGATGACGGCCTCCACGCGCGACACGCTGCCCGGATCGCCCAGCACCTGCCACAGCCGTGCCAGCCCCATGCCCGACGGGCCGGTGGCCACGTCCAGTGCCAGGCTGGCCAGCAGCGCCAGGGCCAGCAGCGCCAGCACCAGCCCGTGGCGGGCATGGCGGCGGCGGTAGCGCTGCGCGGCACCGGCCGCCGCAGCGCCCGTCTCTGCCGCCACGGCACTGGCCTCCATGGCCGCGCTCATCGGCCGGCCCCGGAAGGCAGGTCGGTCAGCAGCACGCCGGTCATCGGAATCGGCATGAAGCGCTCGTACAGCTCACGCCGCGTGCGCAGCGGGTCGATGTCGGCAAAGAGTTCGGGATGCAGCCACTTGGCCAGCGCCTCGACGGCAATCACATGCTCTGGCGAGTCGTAGAAGATGTGCCACAGGCCGTGCACGCGCCCCTTTCGGACGGCGGACAGCTCGCGCGTTTGGGCACGCTGCGCCACCGTCGCCAGGCTGGCCTGCGCCTGGGCAGGCGTGGCCTGGTAGCCCAGCGTCACGCCGCCCTGGCCACTGGCGAAGACGCCCGTGGCCACATAGACGGCAGGATCGCGCGACAGCACATATTCGAGGTTCAGCGTACCGATGGGACCGGGAATGCGGCCGGCGCCGATGTTGTCGCCACCGGCCAGCTCCACCATTTCCCCGAAATTGCCCTTGCCCGGCGAGCCGCAGCAGTCGCGCAGACCGGCCAGCATGTCGATGAAGATGGCGGGCCGCTGGAATCCGTCCTTCCTGCGCGCCGCCGCGACACGCTGGCGCACGCGCTCGATGCGCTGCTCGTAGAAGGCGATGAAGTCCTCGGCGCGCTGCTGGCGGCCCAGCACCTGGCCCATCAGGCGCAGGCTGGGCACGGTATGGGTCAGCGGATGCTGGCTGAAATCCACAAAGACCACAGGCACGCCCGCCGCCTGCAGCTGGCGCACGGCCTCGCTGTCGGGCGCGGGCCCGTGACCGCCCGAGACGGCCATGAAGGCCACGTCGGGACGCACGGCCAGGGCCTGTTCCACGTTGAAACTTTCGGGCGTGGCGCCGCCTACCAGCGGCAGTTTCTCCATGGCAGGAAAGGCCTTGGAGAAAGCCGCATAGCCCTGGGTATAGAGCAGGCGGAAATCCCCCTGCCAACCCGCCACGCGCTCCACCGCCTGCCGGCCTTCCAGCAGGGCCATGGTGTAGACCATGCGCCCCTCGCCCAACAGCACGCGCTGCACGCGGTCCGGCACCTGCACGCTGCGCCCCGCCATGTCCGTCACGGTCAAGGCCTGGGCCAGCCCACTCCAAAGCGCCAGCGCCGCCACCGCAGCGCGCAACCCGCGCCGCATTCCTGTCTGTATTTGCATCTGTTTTCTTCTCTCAGTCGTTATCGGCACATCCAATGCAACCGGCGCGCCCCAAAGCCTGGGACAGCAAGCAAGAGCCTGAGCCGGCCGCAACGCCCCGCAGCGGGGCTGCCGCCCCCTCAGGGGGACGCCGCAAAGCGGCTCAGGGGGTCAAAACCGGCCGCGCAAGCTCACCTGCACATTGCGCGGCTCGCCATAGACATTGCCGAAGTTGGCCGGCCCGAATCCGCCGCTGCCCAGGCGCGTGTAGTAGCTGCGATCGAACAGATTGCTGACGTTCAGCGCCGCACTCCACTGCGGGCTGATGCGGTAGCCCACGCGCAGGCTGGCCGTGGCGTAGCCGCCCTGGGTGGCTCGAACAAGGGGCTTGCCGCCCTCGCTGTAGGTGCCGCTTTGGACGTTGATGCCGCCGCCCACATCCCAGGCGTTGAGCGCGCCCGGCAGCCGGTATGTGGTCCACAGCCGCAGCAGATGCCGGGGGCTGAAGGTCCTGAAGGACTGGCCCTGATAGCTGGGATCGCGCTTGTATTCGCTGGTGTTGTAGGTGTAGCCGGCCATGGCCTGCCAGCCCGGGGCGATCTGTCCCGCCAGCTCGGCGTCGAAGCCCTGGCTCTGCACCTTGCCCTGCGCGGCGTAGCAGCAGCTGTCCACGATGACGGGCGACACGGCCACGGCGCGGTTGCTCTCCACGATGCGGAAGGCCGCCAGCGCCACCTGCAGCCGGCCATCGTTGAGCGAGCCCTTGATGCCGGCCTCGTAGTTGGCGCCGACCACGGGCGGCAGTCCGCCGCCATCCTCGCCCCGGTAGTTGCTCTGCACGCGGAAGATGTCGGCATAGCTGGTGTAGAGCGACCAGCGGGAGTCCAGATCGAAGACCAGGCCCGCGTAGGGCGTGAAGCGGCCGTCCTGCCGGTAGTCCGCCGTCTGCGCGCCCGTGCGCTGGTTGACGGAGTCGGTGCGCCACCAGCTCCAGCGCCCCCCCAGCAGCAGGGTCAGCGGATCGGCCAGCTTCAGCCGCGCGGCGCCATAGATGCCGTACTGGCGCGTGCGCGATCGCGAGTCCGATGTCCACTGCACGGCGCCCGGATCGGCGTAGGCGGCCGGGTCGAAGTCGAACACATTGACGGGAATGCCGCCAAAGCCCGGGAGGCTGCCGCCTTGCGAGCGCGCGTCGCGGTCGTACCAGTTGGCGCCCAGCACCACCTCATGGCGCCGGCCCCAGGCCTGCCAGGCCCCGCTGAGCATGGCGTCCAGCGACAGCTGTTCGTTGTCGTAGTCATTGGCGCCACCCATCAGGCGGGGACCCAGGCCCGTGGCGCGGTCCACCGCGCCCGAGACATAGGCGTACTTGAGCGCGCTGGACTCGCGGTCGGAGACCGCCGCCAGCTTGAGCTGCCAGTCGGCATTGATGGAATGGCTGAGGTCGGCGAAGACCTGGGTGGTCTCGAAGTCCCAGTGCGTCCAGGGCGTGCTCCGGAAGGTGCTGCGTGCCAGCCCCAGGTCGCCGCCGTCGGCGTAGCGCGGCACGCCCATCATGGGCGGCACCCAGTCGCGCGTCTGGTGGCCGGCGCCCAAGGAGACGGTGGTGGCCGATCCCAGGTCGGCCTCGACGATGCCGTACAGCGAATCGCGCCGGCTGCTGGCATAGCGCACATGGGAGTCGCGCTGGTCGTGCGCGGCCGCCAGGCGGGCACGCACCGACCCATCGGCGTTCAGCGAGGTGCTGTAGTCGATCTCGGCACGGGCCGCATTCCAGGAGCCCAGGCCCAGCGAGCCCGTGAAGCGCCGGTCGCCCGTGGGACGCTTGCGCACCAGATTGATCACGCCGCCGGGCTGGCCCGCGCCATTGAACAGGCCCGCAGCGCCGCGCAGCGTCTCCACATGGTCGAACATCACCATGTCAGGCTGGCTCCAGGAAGCGCCGCCTGTCTGCACGGGAAGGCCGTCGTACTGGAAGTACTCGATGGGATAGCCGCGCGCATAGAAGGCCGGAATGACGCCCGTGCCCGACAGGTCCACAGTCACGCCGGGGGTCTGCGCCATGATCTCGTCCAGCGTGTGCAGGTTCTGGTCCTCGATCTGCTGGCGCGTGATGACGGAGACCGAATGCGGCGTCTCTCTGAGCGTGGCAGGCAGCTTGGTTCCCACCGAGACGCCCGGGGCCGCGTAGCCACCCGTCAGCTCGGTGGGCCGGTCCTTGACCGCCTGGCCCGTGACCTGCACCTCGGGCAGCCTTTCCTCGGCCGCCCGGGCCAGGGCGCACGGGCCCAGGACGCAGACGGCCAGCGCGATCGATGTGATGGAAAAACGGGGCGGGCCGGCATCCCGGTCCGCAGAATCTGGCAGCGACATTCAACCCTCTCGAAGCAAATGAAAATCAATTGCATTCGACTGTAGGCAAGAGGAAGGCTCGCCGCTTTCGCTGGCCGGAGTTTGGCTTTCGCTAGCCGGAGACGGCTCAGCGCAACAACTCGCTGGGCACGATGCCGAAGCGCTTGCGAAAGGCCGTCGAGAAATGCGCAATGCTGTAGCCCACCTCCAGCGCCACCTGCGTGACCGAGCAGCCGCCCGAAGTCAGCAGGCCGTAGGCCTGCTCCAGCCTGTGCTGCTGCAGGTGCTCGAACACGCTCATGCCGAACAGCTGGCGAAAGCCGGCCGTGAGCTTGCGCTCGTTGATGCCGGCCTCGCGCGCCAGCTCGGCCAGCGACAGGGGACTGCGAGCGTGCGCCGTGGCCACCTCGCGCGCATGCCAAAGCCGCTCCACATCGGCGCGTGACAGCTCGGCGCCTGCTCCCTGCGCGCCCGCCGCCGGCAGGCACTGCTGGAGCACGGCAGCCGACAGTTCCAGGCTCTTGGCATTGAGGAACAGATCACGCATGGGCCCCTGATAGGGGCAGACCAGAATCTGTGTGGCCAGCGCACGCGCCGTGGCCGACAGCCCCTGGCGCAATACCAGCAGATCGTTGTCGTTGAAGCAGTGGTGGCCACTGCGCGCTATGAGATCGAGCCCGAAGCCCTGGCGCTCCGCCGCCTCGGCGTCAAAGCCTATGCGCACATAGCGCTGAAGGCTGTGGGATTCATAGCGGTCCAGTCCCTCATGCAGGCCCGTGGCCAGCACCAGGTAGACCCCGGCATCGGACACCTCCATCAGACGGCCGTTGACCCCGGCCTGCACCTTGCTGTTGAGGGCCACGATGATCTGCAGGCCCTGGAACACCGGCGCGCGAACCTCCACAGACTCCTGCGTCATGCGGCAGCCGGCCGCCAGGCACAGCTGGTTGTCGAATCTGGAATTCCACTGGAACACGTTGCAAATCTATGAATGAGAATTATTCTCAAATCATACGTTCAACAGCCAAGACCTTGTACCGCCTCGTCAATCCTCCAACGGCGGCCACTGGCGCGCGGTGTGCACCAGGGCCAGCACCCAGACCGTCGTGCCATCGATCTCATAGACAAGGCGATAGCTTTCATGGGGGATCAGCTCGCGCGTGCCGGCAATCCTGCCCGCTTTGCCCATCTTGGGATACGCGGCCAACCGGGCCGCTGCGTCGCTGAAAAGAAGGTCCATGCGCAAGGCTGCGCGAGGATTGTCAGCTGCGATGTAGTCCCAGATATCGGCGCGATCCTGCTGCGCCTGCGGCGTCCAGATGACTTTCACGCACGGTCTGCCGCAACCTGACTGCGCCGGGCAGCGAACTCGGCCTCGACTTCCTCATTCGAGCGGCCAAGTCCAGCGCGCATGGAGGCGCGTCCCTCCTCGACTTTGCGCTGCAGATAGCCGTCATATTCGCGCGCCTTGCGGCGCTGCTCAATGTAGTCGCGCATCAACTCCCGCATGACCTGGGATGCGGGCCGGTCCTCGCCTGCGGCTTCGGCCATGAAGTCTTCGCGCAGCTCGGCTTCCAGTTTCATGGTGAAAACGGCTTCCTTGGGCATGATCCACTCCTGTGAAGATACCAACAAAGTATATACATCGTCAGTACCAAACACTCCAGAGACTCAACCGCTCCGCCCCATTCGCAACTTGCACTTGCCAATGCATCAATCAAATCAGGACTAGTTGCAAGCAAGACCTCTTTCTATATTCGCGCCTCGACGGCGCCCGGCTTCCATGGGCCGCAGCTGCGCACGACACTACTGCGGGGACCCCACCCCTGCCTGACTGACCCACAACAAGGAGAGACTGCGATGACCGATCTCACCATCAACGGCAAGACCGTTTCCATGGACCTGGACCCCGAGACGCCCATTCTGTGGGCCCTGCGCGACACACTGGAGATGACCGGCACCAAGTTCGGCTGCGGCGCGGCGCTGTGCGGCGCCTGCACGGTGCACATGAATGGCCAGGCCATACGTTCCTGCGTGACGCCGATCTCGGCGGCCGCGGGCCAGAAGATCACCACCATCGAAGCCATGACCTCGGGCTCCGACCGCGTGGGCACCGCCGTGCGCGATGCCTGGGTGCGCCACGACGTGGCCCAGTGCGGCTACTGCCAGAGCGGGCAGATCATGAGCGCCACGGCCTTTCTCAAGTCGCTGCCCAAGGGCAAGAAGCCCAGCGGCGAGGAGATAGACGCGGCCATGGCCGGCAACATCTGCCGCTGTGGAACCTATGCGCGCATCCGCACGGCCGTGGCCGATGCCGCGCGCACCCTGGGCTGAACGGAGAACGCCGCATGCTGACCACCTTCAACCCCGCCGAACTGCCGCGCGCCCTGCAGCACATCCTGGACCGTGGCGAGGCCGCTGCTGCCATCGCCGACGCGCCAGCCCTTGCACAGATCCCCCGCCGCAGCTTCCTCAAGATCGCCGGTGCCGGTTCGCTGGCCCTGGGCGTGTTTCCCGCCATGGCGCAGGCGCCGGGCAAGGGCGAGGCCGCCGGCCTCAAGCCCACCGAGCAGCCCGCCTCCTTCGTGGAGATCTCGCCCAGCGGCGAAGTCACCGTGGCCATCAACCGCCTGGAATTCGGCCAGGGCGTGCACACCGCCCTGCCCCTGGTGCTGGCCGAGGAGCTGGACGCCGACTGGAGCAAGGTCCGCGCCCGCCTGGGCGGCAACGATGCGGCCTATGCCGATCCGCGCTACGGCATCCAGATGACGGGCGGCTCCACCGCCCTCAAGCACAGCTACACCCAGTACCGCGAGCTGGGCGCCCGTGCGCGCGCCATGCTGGTGGCCGCCGCCGCCGCGCAGTGGAAGGTGGACGCCGCCACGCTGCGCACGCGCGAGGGCTTCGTGCTCGGCCCCAACGGCAAGAAGCTGTCGTATGGCGAGCTGGCCCAGGCCGCCATGGCCCAGCCCGTGCCGGCCACCGTCGTGCTGAAGAATCCCAAGGACTTCCGGCTGATCGGCAAGCCCACGGGCCGCATCGACGCCCGGGCCAAGAGCAGCGGCCAGCAGAGCTTCGGCATCGACATGCACCTGCCGGGCCAGCTGACGGCGGTGATTGCACACCCGCCCGTGTTCAAGGCACAGCTGGCCTCGCTGGACGACGCTGCGGCGCGTGCCGTGCCCGGCGTCAAGGCCGTGCTGCGCGTGCCCGTGGACGGTGGCGGCGAAGGCGTGGCCGTGATCGCCACCGGCTACTGGCCTGCGCGCAAGGGCCGCGAGGCGCTGAAGGCGCAATGGAACACCGACGCCGTGGAGAAGGTGGACAGCGAACGCCAGCTGGCCCAGTACCGCGAGCTGGCCGCGCAGCCCGGCGCGCGCCACTTCGACGCCGACATCTCGGCGCTGGACAAGGCGCCGCGCCATATCGAGGCCGAGTTCAGCTTCCCCTACCTGGCCCATGCGCCCATGGAGCCGCTCAACTGCACGGTGCAGATGGGCGAGACCGGCGAGGCGGGTGCCGACCTCTACCTGGGCACGCAGTTCGCGGGCGTGGACGGCATGGCCGCCGCGCGCGTGCTGGGCCTCAAGCCCGAGCAGGTGCGCGTGCACGTGCAGATGGCCGGCGGCGGCTTTGGCCGCCGGGGCGTGGGCACCAGCGACTATGTGGTCGAGGCCTGCCAGGTGGCGCTGGCCGCGCGCCGCGCCGGCCTGAACGCTCCCGTGCGCATGGTCTGGAGCCGCGAGGACGACATCAAGGGCGGCTACTACCGCCCCATGCACCTGCACCGCGCGAAGATCGGCTTCGACGAACGCGGCAAGGTGCTGGCCTGGGACCACGCCATCGTGGGCCAGTCCATCACGGCGGGCACCATGTTCGAGGGCGGCATGATCAAGAACGGCATCGACGCCACGGCCGTGGAGGGCATGCGCGAGCCCTATCCGCTGCCCATGCGCCTGACCGTGCACCACCCCAAGGTCAACGTGCCCGTGCTGTGGTGGCGCAGCGTGGGATCGACCCACACGGCCTTCGTCATGGAAACGCTGATCGACGAGATCGCGCGCAGCAGCCGCCAGGACCCCGTGGCCTACCGCATGCAGATGTTCGGCGACAAGCACCCGCGCCATCGCCTGGCCCTGCAGCTGGCCGTGGACAAGAGCGGCTACGGCAAGCGCCAGCTGCGCGCGGGCCGCGCCTGGGGCGTGGCCGTGCACGAGTCCTTCGACACGGTGGTGGCCTATGTGGTGGAGGCCTCGGTCAAGGACGGCCGCCCGGTGCTGCACAAGGCCACGGCCGGCGTGCACTGCAACCTGGCCGTGAACCCGCGCACCATCGAGGCGCAGGTGCAGGGCGCGGCGCTGATGGGCCTGTCCATGTGCCTGCCCGGCGCGGCGATCACGCTCAAGGACGGTGTGGTGGAGCAGAGCAACTTCGGCGACTTCGCCGTGCCGCGCATCACCGACATGCCCGAGATCGCCGTCCACGTCGTGCCCAGCGCCGAGCCGCCGACGGGCATGGGCGAGCCCGGCCTGCCGCCGCTGGCACCGGCCTTCGCCAACGCCGTGGCGCAGCTCACGGGCAAGCCCGTGCGCAAGCTGCCGTTCGACCTGGCGTGATCGATCTGGCGTGATCGCGCTGGAGTGATCGAGCTGGCCTGAACGACCGGACCTGATCCCGGTCAGCCCCCGGAAAGGGCGGCGGCACCTGTGGCCGCCGCCCTTTCCAGTTCTTCCATGGTCAGCACATAGTCCGGGCAGTCCTGCAGCCGCTGCACGGCCAGGTCGATGAAGGCACGCACGCGCCGGGGCAGCGCGTCGCGGCTGCCGTAGTAGACATGCAGGCCGATGTGCTCGCTGACATGCTCCAGCAGCACGGGCACCAGGCGCCCCGCGCGGATGTGCGCGGCCGCGCAGATGTTGGACAGCTGGCCCAGCACCTGGCCGGCCAGCACGGCATGCAGCTCCAGCTCGGCATCGTTGGTGGACAGGGCCGGCTGCAGGTAGCGGTGCGTGAGCTCGCCATCGACCGGCAGGTACCAGGGCATCACCGTGTCCGTGGCCGCATGGCGGAACATGCTGCAGCGGTGCGCGGCCAGCTCGTCCAGCGACCGGGGCACGCCATGGCGCTGCAGGTACTGCGGCGCCGCACAGACGATGAGCTGCACGGGAAACAGCCGCCGCCCGATCACGCTTTCATCGGGCGAGGCGCCGATGCGAAACCCCGCATCGACCCGGTCCAGCACCCAGTTGCCTATGCCGTCGTCCAGCCGCACATCGGGGACGATGCCCGGGTGCAGGCGGCAGAACTCATCGAGCAGCGGCATCAGCACGGGCGCAAAGCAGGACTTGGGGCCCACGATGCGCAACGGCCCCGCAATGCCCTCGCGGCTGTCGCGTGCCAGGTTCAGTGCGCGGTCCAGCGCGGCCAGCGCCGGCTGGGTGTCCTGCAGGAAACGCTGGCCCTCCTCGGTCAGCGCCAGGCTGCGCGTGGTCCGGTGCAGCAGGCGCACGCCCAGGTGCTGCTCCAGATGGGCCACCGCCTGGCTGGCGGCCTGGGGGCTCACGCCCTGGGACAGCGCCGCCTGGCGCAGGCTGCCCAGCTCGACCGCCTTGGCAAAGGTGGCGATGGCGCGCAGTTCATTGATGGGCATGGTGCAGAAATCCGGTATTCGTGGGCTGACAGTGCCGCAGTATCCCGCCTTTGCGCATGCCCTGCCCGCGGCTTGCGGGGCAAGCTAGCGCCCCTGGCGCGCCAGCCACACGCCGGCTGCCGTCAAGGCCATGCCCGCCAGCGCCAGGCCGCCCAGCGTCTCGCCGAACATGGCCCAGGCGATCAGGGCCGTGGCCGGCGGCGTCAGGTAGAACAGGCTGGCCACGTGCACGGCGCCGCCGCGGCGTATCAGCAGGTTGAGCAGGCTGACCGCGCCCACGGACAGCACCAGCACCAGCCAGCCCAGCGCGAACAGGAACTCGCCGCTCCAGCGCACCTGCATGGTTTCCGTGGCCAGGGCCAGCGCCCCCGTCGCCACCAGGCAGGGCAGGTACTGGATGACCGAGCCCGTGCGCAGATCAAACGATGGACAGAACCGCTTCTGGTACAGCGTGCCGGCCGTGATGCCGGCCAGCGCCACCACGGCCGGCACCAGCATGGCCAGCAGGGCATGGACCGGCACCGAGGCGATCTTGCCCGCCACCACCAGGGCCACGCCCGTGAAGCCCAGCGCCAGCCCGGCCCACTGCCGGGGCCGCACGGACTCGCCCAGCAAGGTGCCGGCCACCAGCGCAGTGATCAAGGGCTGCAGCCCCACCACCAGGGCCGTCACGCCCGAAGGCAGGCCGTGGGCGATGGCCGTGAACACGCCGGCCAGGTACACGCCATGCACGAACAGCCCTGACACGCCAATGTGCAGCCACTGGCGTGCCGACCGTGGCCAGGGCGCGCGCAGCACCAGGGCCACCGCCGCCATCAGCACCAGGACGATGGCATAGCGCAGCGTCAGAAAGGTCAGCGGCTCCACATAGGGCAGGCCGAACTTGGCGCCGATGAAGCCCGTGCTCCACAGCAGCACGAACAGCCAGGGAAGCAAGGCGGCCGCCATGGCGGGCGGCGAGGGTTTTTGGGTCATGGAGCGGATGCGGAAAAGGGCGGCGGCAGGGGTTGGGGCGGCGCCAGTGTGTCATGCCCCGTGCGCCAGGGGCTGCGCGTGGCAAACCACCGCACCAGGCAGTCGCGCAGCGCCGTCATGGCCGCGCTGCTGAACGCCGCCGAGGGCCGAACGAAGTAGATGCCCGAGGCGCCATCCAGGCGCCATTGCGGCAGCACCCGCACCAGCCGGCCTGCGGCCATGTGCTCGCTCATCAGCCAGTCGCCGCCGGCCAGAATGCCCACGCCCATGACGGCGGCCGTGAGCAAGGCCTCGCTGTCATTGCTGACCATGGGGCCGCGCACCAGCACCGTGTGCCGGGCCTGGCCCTGCGGCACATCGCCCGATGCGCCACCGTGCACCAGCTCCCATTGCGGAAACGATTGCAGCCCCGTGAAGCCCAGGCAGCGGTGCGCCGCCAGGTCCTCGGGGTGCGCCGGCGTGCCGTGGGCCTGCAGGTAGGCGGGAGCGGCGCCCAGGATGCGCTGGTGCCCGCCCAGCCGCAGGGCCACGAGCCGGCTGTCCGCCAGCCGGCCTATGCGCACCGCCGCGTCGAAGCGCTCGCCCACGATGTCCACGAAGCGGTCCGCATACTCCACCTCCAGCACGATCTGCGGATGCGCCAGCGCAAACTCCGCCAGCAGCGGGCTGAGCCAGCGCCGCCCCATCGCTGCCGGCAGCGACAACCGCAGCCGGCCCCGCGCCTGCGAGGCGCCCTGGGCGGCCTCCTTCTGGGCATCGGCAATCAGGCCGGCCGCCTGGCGCACCTTGTCCACCAGGCGCAGGCCCTCGTCGGTCAGGTGCAGATGGCGTGTGCTGCGCTCCGCCAGCCGCACGCCCAGCCGGGTCTCCAGCGCGTTCAGGCGTTTGGACAGCACGGACGGATGGCGCAGCAAGGCCCGCCCCGCAGCAGCGAAGGAGCCTTGTTCATGCAGCGCCACCAGGGCCGCCAGTTCATCGGCGTGCTGGCTGTCCAGAAGGTTCATGAGGTCAGGATGATCGCACCTTGGGAGCGTCCCTGCTCCAGATCGCCATGCGCCTGCGCCACCTCCGCCAGCGCATACCGGCGCCAGACGCCGGGCACGATGATGCCGGCCGCCACGGCGGCCAGCACGTCCCGTGCGCGCTCCTGGTACTCGGCCGCCGTGGCCGTGTGCGCGGCCAGCGAGGGGCGCGTGAGGAACAGCGAGCCCTTGGCATTGAGCGTGGCCACCGAGATGGGATCGGGCAGGCCGGAGGTCGCGCCGAAGGACACCAGCAGGCCGCGCGGGCGCAGGCAGTCCAGCGAGGCGCCCAGCGTCGTGCGGCCGATGGGGTCGTAGACCACGTCGGCCTTCAGGCCCCCGGTGGCCTGCAGCACCTGGCCCGGCAGCGTGGCCGCATCGAACACGAAGACCTCGTCGCAGCCGGCCGCCCGCGCGCGCTCCACGCTGGCTGCCTTGGACACCACGCCGATCACCAGGGCGCCCAGGTGCCTGGCCCAGGCGCACATCAACTGGCCCAGCGCACCGGCGGCGCCATAGATCACGATGCGGCTGCCGGGGCCCACGGCATGGGTGGTCTTGAGCAGGTACTGCGCCGTGATGCCCTTGAACAGCACGGCCGCCGCCGCGTCGTCAGGCAGCGCATCGGGCAGCTTCACCAGGCGCTCGGCCGGATACAGGCGGGCGCTGGCATAGGCGCCCAGCGGCCCCGTGGCGTAGCCCACGCGCTCGCCCACGGCCACATTCGTCACGCCCTCGCCCACGGCGGCCACCCGCCCCGCGCCCTCCAGCCCCAGGCCCGAGGGAAAGGCGATGGCGACAGCGCCCTTGCGCTGGCTCACGTCCAGCGGGTTCACGCCGATGGCCGTCTGCTCCAGCCAGACCTGGCCGGGGCCGGGCGCCTGCACCTCGACCGGCTCCAGGCGCATGGCGTCGGGGGTGCCTGCGGCGTCCATGCGGACCTTGATCAATGGATTCATCTCGCTGCTCCGTGAAATGAGTGCAGCGTAGAAGAAGCGATTGACGGCAGCAATAGGCCGCCGTGCAGTTCACTGCTGCATGGGGTGCAGCAATGACCACGAGCCAGCGCGCACGCAGCCCACGCTGCCCGTCAGAAGTCGTGCCGGAGGCCCAGCTCGAAGGCCGTGGAGGCGCGCCCGCCAAAGTAATTGGCCGCGGCCGGATTGCCGCTGACTGCCGCACCCCCGGCAATGGCGAAGGCCGCCCCATTGCGGTTGGACATGCGGGCCGCATGCGCGTACAGCGCCGTGCGCCGCGACAGCGAGTGCACATAGCCCAGCGCCCACAGGTCGGCATCGCTGGCGCTTTGCGCCGCCGTTGCGCCCGTCTGGTCGGCCTTGACGTAGCTGAGCTTGACCACGCCGCTGCCCACGGGAACGCTCATGCCCACCAGGGTGTTGACCGTGCGGTCCACGCCATGGACCCAGCGGCGCTGGGCCAGGCTGGCCTTGAGCCAGCCGAAGTCGTAGGAGACACCGTAGCTCTGGTCCTTGAAATGGATGCCGCTCAGGGTGTTGCGCGTGGTGAACTGCGCGCCCGCCACGTTCCAGCCCGCGCCCGCCCAGCCCAGCCGAAAGCCGTTGCCGCGCGTCTGGCCTGCCGCGGTGGCGCCCTTCTCGCCCAGGGTGGCGATCAGGCTGCCGGACACGCCCTGCAGCCCGCCCAGGCCGGCCGGCAGGAAATACTCCACCGCATTGCTCACGCGCAGCGTGGGATTGGCAGCCTGCGACTCCGGCGCCGTGCCGAAGGCCTGGCCCAGCGCGCGGGAAGCCGTGAACGAGCGAAAGCCATTGGCGCTGCCGATGCCCAGCGTGGCAAACGGATCGAAGCCGCTCCACACCAGGTGCGTGGGTACCCAGTCCCGCCCCAGCCGCAGCTCGCCCCATTGCCGCGAGGCCAGGCTGACCGTGGAGCGCCGGTCCCAGAACGGGCCGCTGGCACCCATGGCGCCGGTGTCGGCCAGCAGGCTGCCGTCCAGGTAGAAGCCCGCGCTCAGGCCGTCGCCCAGGTCCTCCTGCCCCCGCAATACCAGCTTGCTGGTGGAGTTGGCGCCGCTGGCCTGCGAGGTGACCGTTCCCAGGCCCTGGTTGCGCACCTGCCTGACGCTCACATCGACGGTGCCCGAGATCGATACCGAGGACTGCGCGCCCGCATGCGCGGCGGCCAGCCCCAGCGAGGCGGCCAGGGCCTGGCGTATGAAAACCTGCATGTTGTCTCCTTGTGGTTTTTTGCTTTGCTTTGCTCTTTGCTCTTTGTTTTTCTCGGGCGTGTGCCGGGGTCTGCCCGGCTACTCGGGCTTGAAGCCCGCGCCTTTGAGCAGCGCGGCGCTCTGCGCCACATCAGCGGCGATGAAGCGCTTGAACTGCTCGGTGCTCTCCGAAACCGTGTCGATGCCCAGGCTCGCGAAGGCGCCGGACCTGGCCAGCTCGGCCACCGCCGCGTTGGAGGCCTGGTTCAGCCGCTGCACCCGGTCGGCAGGCGTGTCCTTGGGCGCC
The DNA here is from genome assembly GCF_001682645.1 of Delftia sp. JD2. Lineage (NCBI taxonomy): Bacteria > Pseudomonadati > Pseudomonadota > Betaproteobacteria > Burkholderiales > Comamonadaceae > Delftia > Delftia sp. JD2. Next base: position 29,761 of record NZ_LFJT01000006.1, on the reverse strand, counting down.
CACAGTCCGTACCAGGACGTGTAGGCAAACCGCGGCAGGCCACTTTCCTGCATGGTGGGCACCTCGGGCGCCAGCGGGCTGCGCTTGCCGGAGGTGATGGCAATCGGCCGCACCTTGCCGGCCTTGGCCAACGGCAGCACGGAGACCATGGAGTCGAGCAGCAGGTCCACATGGCCGCCGCCCACATCCACCAACGCGGGTTGCGTGCCCTTGTAGGGCACGTACTCGAGGCGCATGCGGCCCTGCTGGGCCAGCAGCAGCGTGGCCAGGTGGCTGGGTGCGCCCACGGCGGGAATGGCCGCCGTCCACGTGCTCTTGGCGCCTGCGGCCAGCACCTCGCCCAGCTTGCTGTGGGGCAGCTGCGGCGAAATCACCAGCATCAGCGGGGCCTCGCCCACGCGCGCCACGGGGACAAAGTCGGTCTGCGGGTCATAGGGCGGATGGGCCAGCACCTGCTTGGCCAGCACATGCGTGGCGGCCGAGAACAGCAGGGTGTAGCCATCCGGGGCAGCCGCCAGCACTGCACGGCCGCCCACCACGCCGCTGCCGCCCACGCGGTTCTCGACGATGACCGTCGTGCCCAGCTGCTTGCGCAACTGCTCGGCAAACAGGCGCGCGGCGCTGTCCACGCCGCCGCCCGCCACGAACGGGACGATGACCTTGACCATCTTGCCCGGCTCGGGAAAGGCGGCGGGCGCACTGGACGAGGCCATGCTGGCGATGGGCAAGGCAGCCAGCGCACCCAGTAAGGCGCCCAGCACCGGCCCCTTCAGCCGTGTCAGAGTTTTCATGCTTTGTCTCCTGTTTCTTTTGAAAATGGGCCGGCCGTTGCGTGGCTCAGCCCGGGTCCTGATTCGGCGCGCGCCGCCTGTGCCTGCGCACCAGCACGCTCAGCGTGTCGTCCAGGGCCTGGGCATCCAGCCCCCGCGTGATGAAGACGATGCGCGTGCGCCGGTCGGCACCCGGCCAGCGGGGCAGCGTCTGCGGCGGGGCGAACAGGTGCTGCACGCCATGGATGACCAGGGGCTGGTCCGGGTGCTCCTGCAGGTGCACGATGCCTTTGACGCGCAGCAGGTCATCGCCGCGCATGGCCGTGACCCAGTCCATCCATTCGCCGAACGCCTGCGCGGGCAGGGGCTCGTCGCGCTGCAGCACAAAGGACGAGATGCCGTCGCGGTGCGTGCCTGCCGGCGCTGTCACCGGAGCTGTCACCGGAGCCATGGCCCGGTAGCCGGGCGTCTGGAGCATGCCCGCAGCGGCGTCCTGCTGCCCCGTCGCGCCTTCCGACATCAGCCGCTGCAGCAGCGCCACATGGTGGCCGGGGTCCATGCCTTGCGGCGCCTCGCCGTTGATGGCCTGCACCTGGGTCAGCAGTTGCGCAGCGGGCTGTGCGCCGCCCAGCAAATCTGTCTTGGTCAGCAGCACCAGGTCAGCCACAGCCAGCTGCCGCACGGCTTCGGGATAGCCTGCCAGCGTGGCGCTGCCCAGCACGGCATCGACCGTGCAGGCCACGCCGGCCAGCGCATAGCGCGCCCGCACGGCGGGCTCGCCCAGGAAGGAGCGCAGTATCGGCCCCGGGTCCGCGAGGCCGCTGGTTTCGATCAGCACGCGGCGCGGCGCGCCCTGTTCGCGCAGGGCCAGGCGCTCCAGCGCCTCCACCAGATCGCCGCGCACGCTGCAGCACAGGCAGCCATTGGCCAGCAGCACCGTGTCCTCGCAGGCCAGGCTGGTCAGGTCCTGGTCGATGCCGACCGCACCGAACTCGTTGACGATGACGGCCGTCCCGTGCAGGTCCGGCAGCGCCAGCAGCCGGTTGAGCAGCGTGGTCTTGCCGCTGCCCAGAAAGCCCGTGAGCACGGTGACCGGAATGCGCTGGCCCGCCGCTTCGGGCAGGGCCAGCAGGCTGGAGAAATGCCCGCTCATGACGCCACCCCACCATGCACCTCGGCGAACGAGCGCAGCGTGCGCTCCAGCCGCGCCAGCGCCCACTGCGCCACGGCCTGCGGCACCTCGTCCGAGCCCAGCGCATCGAGCAGGCCGCGCAGCGGCTGCGCGCCCTGCCCGGCTGCGGGCCGGGCAAGGAACCAGGTCGCCACCTCGGGCTGCTCGCAGCGCTCGCCCCCGTCCTGCAGGTAGTCCACGATGTCCAGCTCGAAGTCCTCCAGCCGCAGGCTGATGCCGCCCGCCCCGCAGGCGCAGGCACCGCCCAGGGCGACATGGCGCAGCGCCAGGGCGCACCACAGGTCCCAGAGCCGGCCGGCCTGCAGGGCGTGGTCGGAGGCCATGGCCGTGCTCACTGCCCGTCCCAGGCAACGGCTGAGGTTGCCGTTGCGGCCGACGGAGACCTGCCGCTGCGCAGCGCCTGCGTGCCCTCGTGGTCCACCTGTCCCTGGCCATCCAGCGCCACGCGGTAGACCTCGCGGGCCACCTGGGCGCTCACATAGCCTTCGCGCACGTCCTCGGCCACCTTGTCCAGTTCGCGCGCCAGCGGGTCGCCAAAGCCCCCGCCGCCGCCCGACAGCATGCGGTAGGCATCGCCGCGCTCCAGACGCACGTTGAAGATCTTGGCGTTGGCGTGGTCGGTCTTCCACTCGCCCTTGTGGCGCACGGCCAGGCCGTTGCCCATGGCGTCGCCGCCGCCCTCCAGGCCCCAGGGCTTGCAGTGCACGCGGTCGATGCGCGTGGTGACGGTGAAGGGCGACAGCGCCTGCACCACCATCTCCGCGCCCAGGCCGCCCCGGTACTGGCCCGCGCCGGCCGAGTCCTGGCGGATCTCGTACTTCTCCACCAGCACCGGGTACTTGGCCTCGAGCTGCTCGGTGGGGCTGTTGTGGGTGTCGCCGTCATTGATGCAGACGGTCACGGACACGCCATCCTCACGGCTCTTGGCGCCCCAGCCGCCGCCCAGCGGGCCGATGCCGACGATGAACAGCCGCCCGTCCTCGGGCGAGATGCCATGGATGTTGGGAAACACCAGGTCCGCATGGTGGCCCGCGATGGAGCGGTCGGGAATCGCGGGCGCCAGGGCCTTGAAGATGGTGTCGATCACCGTCATGGGGAAGGTCATCCACACGCGCATGGGATAGGGCCTCTCGGCGCTGATCACCGTGCCCATGGGCATGATCACCTTGAGCGGCCGAAAGCTCCCGTCGTTGACCGGGTAGTCGGTCGGCGTGGTGAGGCATTTGTAGGCCACCTGCGCGCAGGCGATGCCCGTGGTGAAGCCCGAGTTGTAGAAGCCGCGCACCTGCTTGGAGACATCCGACAGGTCCACCGTCATCTCGTCGCCCTGCACCGTGACCTTGACGCGGATGGGAATGCGCTTGCCGATGTCCAGCCCGTCGTCGTCCATGAAGGACTCGGCCTCGTACACGCCATCGGGAATCGACAGCGTGTTCTTGCGCGCCACGGCCTCGCTGGAATCCATGATCTGCGCGATGGCGCCGTTGACCGCATCCACGCCATAGCGCTGCAACAGTTCCACATAGCGGCGCTCGCCCGTGGTGATGGCCGTGATCTGCGCGCGCAGATCGCCCAGGGCCCGCTCGGCCAGGCGCACGTTCATCGCGATGATGTCGATCAGGTCCTGGTTGACCTCGCCCTGGCGCTGGTACTTCATGATGGGAATCTGTATCCCTTCGCTGAAGATGTCCGTGGTGACGTTGCCCAGCGTGCCGCCCACGTCCAGCCAGTGGGCCATGCAGCAGGTGAAGCCTTCGAGCCGGCCCTCATGGAACACCGGCATGGTGAACGTGAAGTGGTTCAGGTGGCTGCCGGTGGTGTAGGCATCGTTGGTGACCAGGATGTCGCCGGGCAGGATGTTCTCGTAGCCGAAGTGGCGGATCTTGGCCTTGACCGTCTCCGACATGCCGCGAATGAACATGGGCAGGCCCAGGCCGATGGACACCGTGTCGCCCTCGCGCGTGAACAGGCCGACCGTGAAGTCCAGCGCCTCGTAGATGATGAGGTTGTAGGCCGTGCGCGTCAGGTTGGTCTTCATCTCCTCCGTGACGGCGTACAGGCCGTTGCGGATGATCTCGACCGTGACCGGATCGACGGGCCTGGAGTCAGTGGGGTGGTTCATGTGCGGTCGCTCCCGATGTCGATTTGCAGATTGCCCAGTTCGTCCACGCGCAGCCGGTCGCCGGGCTGCACGACGGTGGTGGATGCGTGTTCCTCGATCAGCGCGGGCCCCGCGATCTCGTTGCCCGCCAGCAGGCGCTCGCGCAGACGCACCGGCGTGTCCACCCAGCCGCTGGAGCGGAAATAGACGGGCTTGACCGTGCGCACGGAGGCACGGCTGGGCTCGGCACTGCCGCGCTCCACGCTGTGCCTGGGCGGTTTCTTCATCGTGCCCAGCACGGTGACGCGCAGGCTCACGAGGTCGGCCGGCTCCTGCGGGGCCGAGGTGCCGTAGCGCACCTTGTGCAGCTCGTCGAACTGGCGCTTGATGGCCGAGCGGTCCCGTCCCTCGAAGAAGGCCATGGGCAGGTCCACGGTCACCGCATGCTCCTGGCCCACGTAGCGCATGTCGGCGGCGCGCTCGATCACGATGCCGTCCGGCGCGATGCCGGACTGCGCCAGCGCGGCGCGGCCCTCGTCCTCCATGCTCTGGTAGGCAGCCTCGATCTCCTCGAAGGACACCTCGCCCAGCTTGCGGAACACCGAGCGCACGTAGTCGTAGCGCAGGTCGGAGAACAGCATTCCGTAGGCCGAGAAATAGCCGGGCGCATAGGGGATCAGCACCTTGCGGATGCCGATCTCGCGCGCAATGGCCGAGGCGTGCAGCGGACCCGCGCCGCCGTAGACGACCATGGTGAAGCTGCCCGCATCCAGGCCGCGCTCGGTGGTCACGGCCTTGACGGCATGCGACATCTGCGTCACGGCGATGCGCAGGATACCGTCGGCCGCCTCGGTGGGCTCCAGACCCAGCGGGGTCGCCACGCGCTCGGCCATCTGGCGCTGGCAGGCATCCATGTCCAGCTGCAGCTCGCCGCCCAGGAAATGCTCCGCGTCCAGCCGGCCCAGCACCAGGTTGGCGTCGGTCACCGTGGGCTCCAGCCCGCCACGGCCATAGGCCACGGGGCCGGGGATGGAGCCGGCGCTCTGCGGGCCCACGCGCAGCGCGTTGCCCGTCTCCACGCGGGCGATGGAGCCGCCGCCCGTGCCCACTTCGTGGATGTCCATCATCGGGATCTGTATCGGCAGGGCCTGCTCGTAGCCGCCGATCAGCGCCGAGCCCGTGGTCAGCGGCCGGCCTTCGCTGATCACGCCGGCCTTGGCCGTGGTGCCGCCCATGTCGAAGGCGATGGCGTCGCCCATACCCAATTGCGCACAGATGGCCTGGGCGCCGATCACGCCGGCCGCCGGACCCGATTCGAGCATGCGCACGCAGCCCACCTTGGCATGCTCGACCGGGAACAGGCCGCCCGTGGACTGCACGATGTAGAAGTCGCCCTCGAAGCCCTTGCCGCCCAGGTGGTTCTCCAGCTGGCCCAGGTACTGCGACACGCGCGGCCCCACATAGGCATTGGCCACGGCGGTGGACACGCGCTCGAACTCGCGGTACTCCTGCGACAGCTCGTGCGAGGCGCAGACAAAGGCGCCCGGCATCTCTTCCTGCAGGATCTGCTTGACGCGCTGCTCGTGCGCCGGGTTGCGGTAGGAGTGCAGCAGCAGCACGGCCACGGCCTCCACGCCCTGCCCTGCCAGCTCGCGGGCCAGCTCGCGCACGGCCGCCTCGTCCAGCGGCTTGTGCAGGCTGCCGTCGGCGCGCAGGCGCTCGGACACCTCATGGCGCAGCGAGCGCCGCACCAGCGGCTGGTGCTTGTTGAAGAACAGGTTGTAGGCATCGGGCCGGTTCACGCGGCCGATCTCGTAGATGTCGCGAAAGCCCTCGGTGATCAGCAGCGCGGTGTGGGCGCCGTTGCGCTCCAGCAGCGTGTTGATGGCAATGGTGGAGCCGTGCAGGAACAGATGGCCGTCGCGCCAGTCGATGCCCGCGCTGTCTATCGTGGCCTGGATGCCGTTGACCAGCTCGCCATGCGTGGACAGGGCCTTGCCGAACAGCAGCTGGCCGCTGGCCTCGTCGAACGCCGCCATGTCGGTGAAGGTGCCGCCGATATCGACGGCAATGCGCAGCCGGGGCCGCTGCGAAATCGCTTGTTGGTTATCCATGAATTTCTCCGGAGTCAGACGGCAGCGCTATCAGTGCCGATACGGTTGCGCAGCACGCCCAGCCCAGTGATCTCGACCTCGACCACATCGCCATGCTTCATGTACAGAGGCGGCTCGCGGCGGTCGCCCACGCCGCCCGGCGTGCCCGTGGCGATCACGTCGCCAGGCGACAGCGGCGTGAAGCGCGACACATAGGCCACGATGGTGGGGATGTCGAAGATCAGGTCGCCCAGGCTGGCCTGCTGCATCACGCTGCCGTTCAGGCGCGTCTGCAGCGCCAGGCTGCGCACGTCGGCCACCTCGTCGCGCGTGACCAGCCAGGGGCCGAAGGGCGCCGTGCCGGGAAAGTTCTTGCCGGGCGTGAACTGGTGCGTATGGCGCTGCCAGTCGCGCACGCTCACATCGTTGAAACAGGCATAGCCGGCGATGTGGTCGAAGGCATCTTCCTTTGCAATGTGGCGCCCGCCCCGGCCGATGACGAAGGCCAGCTCGCCCTCCCAGTCGAAACGCTCCGAAAAGGCCGGGCGCAGCAGCTCGTCGCCATCGGCGGCCAGGCTGTCGTTGAAGCGCAGGAACAGCGACGGGTGCTCGCTGTCGGCGCGCCGCGTCTCGGCCACATGGGTCTTGTAGTTCAGGCCCACGCAGATGAGCTTGCCGGGGTTGGGGATGACGGGCAGCGCCTGGGTCTGCGCCGCATCGACGGACACGGCGCCGGCCTGCAGGGCCTGCTCCAGCTCGCCCAGCGCCTGTGCGCGCAGCACGGACAGCAGGTCGGGATGGCGGGCGAGAAAGTCGGCGGGCGGCTGCAGGAAGCGCTCGGCCAGAACCTGCCCGTAGCGGGGCTGTCCGGCATGGATGAAGCTGGCGAGTTTCAACGGATTTTCCTTAGGTTCGGTGTCTGGAAAACCTGCCACGGCAAGGCCATTGGCAAGGCATGACTGCACTGTAGAAATCCCGTTGATATCTGGATAGATAGAATTTCAGGCTTTCAGAATTGCCTCATCAGGCATACCTCAACCGGGTAACCACCATGCACCTGCCCAGCGTCAAGCTCTTCCTCGAGGTCTCCGAAGCCGGCAGCATCAGCAAGGTCGCCGCACGGCGGCACACCGTGCAGTCGCACATCAGCCGGCAGATCAGCGAATTCGAAGCGTCTCTGGGCGGCCCCTTGCTGCGGCGCACGGGCCGGGGCGTCACGCTGACACCGCTGGGCGCGCGGGCCGCGCTGCGGCTGCGCAGCTGGCTGCAGGAAACCGAGCAATTGCAGGAAACACTGCGTGCGGACGCAGGCCAGCTATGGGGCGAGGTGCGGCTGGGCATCGTGCCCTCGGCCGCGCACCCGCTGATGACGCATGTGTTCGACTGGCTGCAGCGCGAGCACCCCGGCATACGCCTGAACATCACCGAGGCCCAGGGAACGGAGCTCGACGCGCTGCTGGACAGCGGCGCCGTGGACCTGGCCATCCTCTTTCGCTTCGCGCGCCCGGCCGGCGGCGACGAGCGGCTGCTGAGCACCGCGCACAGCTATCTGGTGTCGCGCCCTGGCGACCCCTTGACCCTGGCGCCCACCACGGAGTTCGCCGCGCTCGACGGCCTGCAGTTGGTGCTGCCGCGCCGCCCCAGCCATTGGCGCGATGCGCTCGATGAGGCCGCGCACAGCCACGGCTTTCGGCTCGCGGCGGCCGCCGAGGCCGACTCGCTGACCGTGCAAAAGGAGCTCGTGGCCCACGCGCCCGGCCTCTACTCGGTGATCGGCCCGTATTCCATCGATGCCGAACTGCGCCAGGGCCGGCTGCAGGCCAGCCGCCTGGTCAACCCCGGCCTGGTGCGCCATGTGACGCTGGCTCTGCCCCGGCACGGCAAGCTCACCCAGGCCTGCCGCGTGGTGGGCGATGCCATCGAGGCCTTGACGCAGGCATGGGGACAGCAGCTGTCGCCGGGGCCGCTGAGCACCTCGGGACTGCTCGGCGGTTGAAGGGATCAGATATCGGCCCCATCGGCTCCAGTCGTCGGCCATGAACGCCGTGGCCAGGCCATCGGGACAGAACGGCCGCAACCATGTCAGCGGGCCTGGCCATTACGCACGGCTGCAATGGCCTCGATCTCGATCATGGCCGCCGGGTCGTACAGCGCCTGGATCTGGGCAATCGTGTCGGCCGGATAGGGGGCGCCGAAGAACTCCCGGCGCAGGGCGACCACCTCGTCGAAGTGGCCCATGTCGGTGACGAAGATGGTGACCTTGATCACGTCCTTCAGGCTGGAGCCGCCCGCCTCCAGCGCGCGGCGCAGATTGGCAAACGCCTGCCGGCCCTGTGCCAGGAAGCCACCCGGCACGATGCGGCCATCGTCTCCGGCGCCGGCCTGGCCGGAGATGAACAGCAGCTCGCCAAAGCGAATGCCTTGCGACAGCAAAAACGGCTCGTAGGGGTCGGGTTGCGTGGTGACACGGTGCAGCATGGTTTCATTTCCTTCATCCATCCCCGGCAGGATCGCGCTTGGGGCGTGGGTGGACGATAGGGAAGCCGGATGATTTCGACAAAGGTTCATTTGTCAGGCATAAGATGAGTTTTCCTCACCCCATTGCTCATCCGACCCTTGCGTCCTCCAGCCCTCATGCAACGCAATCAGCTGCCGCTTTCCGCACTGCGCGCCTTCGAGGCCGCCGCCCGCCTGGGCAGCTTCAAGCAGGCCGCCGACGACCTGGCAGTGACCCCCACGGCCATCAGCCACCAGATCCGCGCGCTGGAGGAACAGCTGGGCCTGGCGCTGTTCGATCGCCAGGTACGCAAGGTGGTGCTGACCGAGGCCGGCGCCCAGCTCTATCCGGTGCTGCGCGATGGTTTCGACGCCTTTGCCGCCACGCTGGAGCGCCTGCTGCAAAAGCGCCTGCGCGCCCAGGTCAGCATCTCGGCCACCAATGCGTTCACCGTGAAATGGCTGGTGCCGCGCATGGCCAGCTTCCGCGCGATGCACCCCGAGGTGGACCTGCAACTGCAGGCCTCGGACGATGTGGTGGACCTGCGCTCCCATGCCGTCGATATCGCCGTGCGCTACGGGCGCGGCCCTTATCCGGGCCTGGTGGCCGAGCCCCTGTTCAGCGACCGCTTTGCGCCCGTGGCCAATCCCCGGCTGGGCGTGCTGGGTCCGGCCGACCTGGCCCGCCTGCCGCTGATCCGCTTTGACTGGAAGACGGCGCACGCCAGCAATCCCACCTGGGAGCGCTGGTTTGACGAGGCAGGCCTGGCCTGGAATTCACCGGCGGGGCAACTGCGCTTTTCCGATGAGGGCCATGCCATCCAGGCGGCCATTGCCGGCCATGGCATTGCCCTGTTGAGCCTGGCCCTGGTGGCCGAGGACATTGCGGCCGGCCACCTGCTGCAGCCCTTCGGCCCCTCGATCACCGGCCATACCTACCATCTGGCCGTGGGTGAGCAACGGAAGCCGGGTCCCCATGTGCGCGCCGTCATGGACTGGCTCAGAAGCCAGTCCATGACCGTGCCATAGCCGTACCGTAGCCGCCCTCAGTAGCCCCGTGCCGCGTCCACCGCCTGTGGCAGCTCGCCGCTGGCGCGCCAGCGCCGGATGTTGCCCGCCACGATGGCCGATGCCGTCGCGCGGTCCGTGGGTGCCGAGATGTGGGGCAGCACGGTCACGGCGGGGTGCGCCCATTGCCAGGACGATTCTGGCAGGGGCTCCTGGTCGAACACGTCCAGCACGGCATGGGCCAGGCGGCCGCCGTCCAGGGCGGCGCGCAGCGCGGCATCGTCCACGATGGGGCCGCGCGCAAAGTTGATCAGCGAGGCATGGGCGGGCAGCGCAGCCAGCGCCTGCGCGCCGACGATGCCGCGCGTCTGCGGCGTGAGCGGCAGCAGGCATACGAGGATGTCGGTCTGCGCCAGCATGGCGGGCAGCTCGGCATCACCCGCATGGCATTGCACGCCTTCCATCTGCCTGGGCGTGCGGCTCCAGCCGCGCACCTTGAAGCCTGCCGCCAGCAGCCGCCGCACGCTGGCTTCGCCCAGTGCGCCCAGGCCCAGCAGCGATACCGTCCTGTCCTGCGCGCGCACGCCGTCATGCGCCAGCCATTGGCGCGCGGCCTGCTGCAGGGCATAGCGCGGCATGTCGCGGTGCAGGTACAGGGTCCAGGCCAGCACGGCCTCGGCCATGGTGTCGGCCAGTTGCGGGTCCACCAGGCGGACGATGCGCAGGTCGGTATCGCCCAGGTCGGCCACCAGGCGCTCCACGCCGGCCCAGACGCTGTGCACCCATTGCAGGCGCGGCAGCGTGCGCAGGTCGGCAGGCTGGGGGTTGGCGACGATGGCGACCTCGCAGGCCGCGCGCTGGTCCGCATCCAGCGTATCGAGCGCCACCACGCGCTCCTCTGGCAGGGCGGCCTGCAGGGCCTGCAGCCAGGCTTGGGCGGCCGGGTAGCCGAGTGCGCAGACGAAAGGAAGCGGGGGGAGCGGGGGGAGCGAGGCGCGAGGAGACAGCGAACCGCTCATTTGGCAAAAACCTTGTCCAGATCGGCGAAGCCCTTGACCTCGATGGGATTGCCGCTGGGGTCGCGGAAGAACATGGTGGCCTGCTCGCCAGGCTCGCCCTCGAAGCGGATGCCGGGCTGCAGCACGAAATCCACCACGCCGCCGGACAGCCGCGCGGCCAGGGCCTTCCAGTCGTCCATGGCCATCACCAGGCCCAGGTGGGGCATGGGCACCATGTGGTCGCCCACGCGGCCGGTGTTCGTGACCGGGAAGGGCTCGCCCAGGTGCAGCGAGATCTGGTGGCCGAAGAAGTCGAAGTCCACCCAGGTCTCGGTGCTGCGGCCTTCCTGGCAGCCGAGCAGCGTGCCGTAGAAGGCGCGCGCTTCGTCCAGATCGCGGACATGGTAGGCAAGGTGGAAGCTGGTGCGCATGGCTGATCCTTTGGTTGTGCTTGTGGTGCAGGCAGGCTCGCAGGCCGTGGCCTGCCGTGGGTGGCGCGAGCCTAGCAGAGGCTTTTCAAAAGTGATAGCGTTGATTTCTTTGCAATCCCCAAGGAAATCTTTTGGAGACCCGCTATCTCAAGAGCCTGATCGCCGTGGTGGACAGCGGCTCCATCGCCGATGCGGCGCGCGCCGAGCACCTGACCGCCGCCGCCGTGGGCCAGCGCGTGCAGGCGCTGGAGCGCGAACTGGGCTTTGCCCTGCTCTCGCGCAGCGGCCATGCGGCCCGCCCCACCCAGGCCTGCCTGGCCCTGCTGCCGCGCGCGCGGCGCCTGGTGCGCGAGGCCGCGCTGCTGGGCAGCGATGCCAGCGCCGATGGGCTGGCCGGCACGCTGCGCATCGGCGCCATCTCGACCGCGCTCACGGGCATGCTGCCGGCCGCGCTGCGCAAGCTCACGCAGGCGGCGCCGCAGTGCCGGCCCGTCATCGTGCCGGGTACCTCGCGCGCCCTGTTCCAGATGCTGCAGGCCGGCGAGCTCGATGCCGCCGTCATCGTGGCACCCCCTTTTGAACTGCCCAAGGCGCTGCGCAGCGTGCAGCTGCGCCGCGAGCCGCTGGTGCTGCTGGCCCCGCCCCAGGCACGCGGCCGGCCTGCCACGCTGCTGCGCAGCCTGCCCTACATACGCTACGACCCCGATGCCTGGGGAGGCCGCCATGCGGCCGACTGGCTGGCCGACCAGGGGCTGGAGCCTGCGGTGCTGTGCGACCTGGACGCGCTGGAGGCCATTGCCATGCTGGCCGCCGACGGCATGGGCGTGGGCCTGGTGCCGCACTGGACGGGCCTGGAGCGCTTCATGGGCGACTGCCGCATGCTGCCCATTGCGGGCGCCGCCTATGAGCGCGCCATCTTGCTGGTGACCAGCGCCGAGCCCGACCTGCCGCGCATGGCCGAGCTGCTGGAGGGCGCACTCGCGTAGGTTGCGGCCTTCGTTCTCAATCCGCCTGCACGTAGCCCGTGACGCGGATCATTTCGCGGTACTTGGCGATCTCGCGCGCATAGGCGGTCGCCGCATCGTCCAGGCCCATGGGCTTGGCGACGTCACGGCCGTCGGCCTCCAGCTTGGCGATGACCTGCGGGTCCAGCAGGGCCTGGCCGATGGCCTGGTTCAGGCGCTGTTTGACATCCTGCGGCGTGCCGCGCTTGACGAAGTAGCCCGCCAGGCTGGCGTACTCGAAATCGCGCAGCGCCGGCACTTCGGTGATGCTGGGCACGGCCGACAGCACGGCAGGCCGGTTGCGCGACAGCACGGCCAGCGCCCGGAAGCGGCCGGTGCGGATCATCTCCAGCATGGACGCCTGGAACGGCATGATGCTGAAATCGATCTGGCCGCCGGCCAGGTCCTGGATCACGGGTGCCGTGCCCGCATAGGGCGCGTGCGTGAACGGCACCTTCACCACCTTGCCCATGTACTCGGTGATCAGGTGGTAGAGCGAGCCCACGCCCACGGAGCCGTAGGTCAGCGAATTGCTTTCGTTGCGCGAGCGCGCCAGCGCCAGGAACTCTTGCATGTTCCGGGCCGGCAGGCCAGAACGCACCAGCAGCACCAGGTGGGTGACGGTGATGTACTGCAGGTTCTCGAACGCATCGGGCTGGTAGCGCACGGCCTTGTTGGTGAGCGGCGGCAGGATGAGTTCGTTCTGCGTGCCCTGGAAGAACATGCTGCCATCGGCCCTGGCGCCCAGCACTTTGGATGCGGCAATCGTCCCCGTGGCGCCGCCCAGGTTCTCCACGATCACCTTGGCCGCCAGTCCCTCGCCTATGGGCTTGCTCAGGATGCGGGCGCTGACGTCACTGGGCCCGCCTGCCGGGTAGGGCACCATCAGGCTGACCGGGCCGGGCGCCGAGGCCGCGGCAGGCTGCAGCAGCAGGGGCGCCAGCGGCAGGCCGGCAGCGATTTTCAGGAGCGAGCGGCGTGTGGGCAAGGCAAGTGGATTCATGAAAGTGCACCAGGCAGTGGCTTGAGGGGAAGGCGGGAATCAGGCGCGCCCTACCACCGGGCGTGGGGCAGGCGCGCAATGGTGTGGAGCACCGCCAGGCCGCGCGGGACGATGGTGTCCACCTCGCAGTACTCGTCGGTGGTGTGGAACTTGCCGCCCACGGGGCCGGTGCCGCACAGCGTGATGGCGCCCAGGCTGGAGGTCACGCCCGAGTCCGCGCAGCCGCCGCTGAACTCGCCCTCGGCCTTGTGGCCCAGCGCGCCCAGCTCGGCCTGGTACAGCTCGAACAATTGCTGCGACTGCGGCGTGGGAACGAAGGGGCGGAACTCGCCGGTGATGTTCAGCGTGGAGCGCGTGCCCTGGATGAAGGACTTGTCGCAGATGCAGCGGATGCGGCCCACCAGGGACTCGCGCTGGTCCAGGTCGAAAATGCGCAGGTCGATGGCCGCCTTGGCCGACGGCGCCGACGTATTCACCGACAGGCCGCCCGACACCAGGCCCACGTTGACGGTGACGCCCTTGTCCAGGTCGGTGAGCGCGTCCAGCGCCACCACCTTGTGCGCCAGCTCCGAGATGGCGCTGATGCCCTCGGCGAAGTTGGCGCCCGAGTGCGCCGCCTTGCCCTCGATCTCCACGCCGAAGAACACGCCGCCCTTGCGGCCCGTGACCACGTTGCCCGAAGGCCGGCCCGGCTCCGCATTGAAAACAAAGCCCGCCTTGCGCGCAAAGGGCTCGATGACGGACTTGCTCAGGGGCGAGCCGATTTCCTCGTCGCAGGTGAACAGGCCCGTGACCTCGGGCGCAGGCTCCGCGCTGTGGGCCAGCGCAGCCAGCAGGAAGGCGTTCATGACGATGCCCGACTTCATGTCGGCCACGCCCGGGCCGTAGGCCCTGCCGCCTTCGATGCGAAACGGCCTGCGCGCGGCCTCGCCTTCAGGGAAGACCGTGTCGCAGTGCCCCATCAGCAGCACGGGCCTGCCCACGGTGCTGCCCGCGTTCACGGTGACCGAGATCGCGGCCTCCACGCCATCGACGAAATGCGGGCTGACCTGCAGCCCCTGGCTCAGGAAGAAGGCCTCCAGGCGCCGGAACACGCGCGCCACGCCAGGCTTGTCGAAACTGCCCGAGTCGATGTTGACGATGTCCGCCAGCAGCGAAAGCATGTTCTCCCGCTGGCCCTTGATCCACTCCGACGCGCCGACCGCCCGGTCCGCACTGACAATGGCTTGCTGTGGCATCCGCTGCCTCCGTATTTTTCAATAGTTGGTATTGTTATTTAATACTTCAGATTCACAATCAGGTAAAACGATGATCGAAAACGCGTTGTATGTGGGTTCCGTGGGCAAAGCGTTCCGCGTGCTGGACTGCTTCAAGGGCGCGGCGGGCGACCTGAGCCTCACGGAAATCATGGAGCGCAGCGGCCTGGACAAGAGCGCCGCCCAGCGCTACGCCTACACCCTCAGCGCCGAGGGCTACCTGCAGCAAAACAGCCAGACCCGCCGCTACCGGCTGGGCCCGGGCGTGCTGGACCTGACCTTCCACTTCCTGCGCACCCATGCGCTGGCCGAGGCGCTCAACCCCCTGCTGCTGCAGCTGTCCAAGGACACGGAGCAGAAGATCAGCCTGTCGCTGCGCGACGGCGACTGGCTGGTGCACGTGCTGCGCCACCAGACCAGCACCGAGCACTACCACGCCTCGCTCGTGGGCCGGCGCGTGCCCCTGCAATGCACGGCAGGCGGGCGCGCCGTGATGGCCCGGCTGGACGAGGCGCAGGTGGAGCAGTTGCTGGCCCCCGGCCGCCTGGTGGCCAGCACGCCCCGGACGCTGACCACGGCCAAGGCCGTCCAGGCGGAACTGAAGAAGGTGCGCGAGCGCGGCTACGCCATGGTGGTCGATGAATTCATCATGGGCGAGGTCGCGCTGGCCGCCGCCGTGGTCGATGCCGACGGCGTGCCGCTGGGCGCCCTGCACCTGAGCGGATCGTCAAGCCAGTGGAGCGGTGCCGACTACGCGAAGAAGTTCTCGCCTCTGCTGCTCAACGCCATCGCCCAGTACGAGCGGCGCAACGCGTAGCGCCTGCCGTTCAGCGCGGATCCCGCTATACTGCGCCCCTTCTTTCTTGAACGAGCTGCTGCAGGAAAGACGTTTTCCGGGCCTTTGCCGCCCGGGTGTCTTTCATCGTCCGTACACCCATCGGACGCGGCGAGCGCCAACCAGGCCTCGCGGATCTGCAGCCATGAGCACTCCTCAACGACTCCAGCGTGCCTTTGCACGCACGGGCATCTCTCTCGACTATCGCGACGGCATCTACCACGTGCGCGATGGCCAGGCCGAGGCCCACATTCTTCTTCCCGACAGCCTTCCCCTGGAGGACAAGGCCGTGCGCCAGCTGCTGGCCTTTGCGGCTGTGCGCCGGCATGACGGCCAGGGCAGCCACGGCGCCGTCTGCCGCGCCTGCGCCACGCCCGACTTCCATCCGGGCACGGTGGCGCCCGTGGGCAGCGTGGTGGCCACGCCATCGGACTTCGTCATTCCGGCCGCCATCGGCACGGACATCAACTGCAGCGTGCGCCTGCTGACCACGGGCGCCCGGCTGGACCAGCTGGCGCCGCACAAGGGCCGGCTGGTGGAACTGCTGACCGCCAGCCTGCTGGGCAGCGGGCGCGACGTGCCCGTGACCACGGCCGCCTTCCGCGCGCTGTTCGACCACGGGCCGGCCGCCTTTGTGGACCGGCTGAGCGGCCAGGGCCTGTGGGGCCATGTCGACAGGGACCGCCTGCACCGCGAGCTGGCCGCCTGCATCGGCCTGGACAGCTTCGCTGGCAGCGCCCGCCACGCGCCCCATGCCTATCTGCAGGAGCGCCATGCCGTGTTCCGCGACCCGTGCCTGGGCACGGTGGGATCGGGCAACCATTTCGTGGAACTGCAGGTGGTCGACGAGGTGCTGGACCGCCACGCGGCCTACCGCGCCGGACTGCGCGCGGGCGACGTGGTAGTGATGATCCACAGCGGCTCGCGCGACCTGGGCTTTTACGTGGGCCAGGCCTGGATGGACCGCGCCCGGGCCGAGTGGCCGCAAGGCGTGAAGCACCCGGCCAGCGGCCTGTACGGCCTGTCGGGTCCGCTGGCCGGCGAGTACCTGCAGGCCATGGGCGTGGCGGCGCGCTATGCCTGGGCCAACCGCGTGGTGCTGGCCGAGCTGGTGCGCAAGGACCTGGAGCAGATCGTGGGCGCAGCGGATTCGCGCCTGGTGGTCGATGTGCCGCACAACGTGGTCCTGCAGCAAGGCGGCATGAACATCCACCGCAAGGGCGCCACGCCGGCCAACGAGGGCGACTTCGCGCTGATCCCGGGGTCCATGGGCGATGCCTCCTACCTGGTCACGGGCCTGGGCGCGGCCGACTGGCTCTGGTCCTGCAGCCATGGCGCGGGGCGGCGCATGCGCCGCCAGGCCGTGCGCGCACTGCGCCCCGAGGCACATGCAGGCCGTGCGGCCGAACAGGGCTGGCAATGCGTGACGCTGCGCGAGGAGCGCCGCATCGAGGAGGCACCGGAGGCTTACAAGCCCATCGGCCCGGTCATCGAGTCGCAGGAGGCGGCCGGCCTGATCCACGCCGCCGTGAAGCTCAGGCCCTGGATCACCTTCAAGGCCTGAGCACCGGCAGGCGCCTCACTGCAGTCGCAAGCCGTCCGCCGCACGGTCCTGGGCCAGCTTGCGGTACAGCGTCTGGCGGCTGATGCCCAGCATGCGCGCGGCCTGGGTGACATTGCCCCGGCAGTTCTCCAGCGCCTGCCGCACGGCCGAGCGCGAGAGTTCATCCAGGCTCTGCGGCGCAGCGTCGAGCCGGGGGCCGCTGCGGGCGGTCTGCGCCAGCTCGGCCTGGAAGTCGTCGGGCAGATGCTGCCACTGCAGGCAGTCCTCATGGGGGTCGAGCATGGCGCAGGCCGTTCTCAGCACGCTGGCGCACTGGCGCAGATTGCCGGGCCAGCCATGGCCGGCCAGCTGCGCCAGCAGGGCAGGCGCCATGCGCAGCGGGCGCGCGGGTTCGATGTCGGCCAGCATGCGCGCGGCCAGCGCCTCGAAGTCGCCGCGCTCGCGCAGCGGAGGCAGCTCCACGGCCAGGCCGTTGATGCGGTAGTACAGGTCGGCACGAAAACGCCCCTGGTCGGCATCCTCGCGCAGCCTGCGGTTGGAGGCGCTGACCAGCGCGAAATCGACCGCAACGGGCGTGCCACCGCCCAGCGGCACCACCTGCCGCTCCTGCAGCACGCGCAGCAGCCGGGTCTGCAGCGACAGCGGCATGTCGCCGATCTCGTCCAGGAACAGGGTGCCGCCGTGCGCCTGGCGCAGCAGGCCCGCCTGTCCTTCGCGCCGCCCGCCCGTGAAGGCGCCCTGGCGGTAGCCGAACAGCTCGGCCTCGATCAGCGACTCGGGCATGGCCGCGCAGTTGATGGCCACGAAGGGGCCGTCGCGGCGTGGCCCGCTGTCGTGGGCCGCGCGCGCAAACCATTCCTTGCCCACGCCGGACTCGCCCTGGATGAGCAGCGCAATCGGCTTGCCCAGCACGCGCCGGGCCTTGTCCGCCGCCGCACGCCACCGCGCATCGCCCGTGTCCAGCCGCGCCAGCGCATCGCGCGCCGGCTGCTGCGGCGCCTGTTGCTGTTGCTGTTGTTCTGCAACCCGCTCCACGACCGAGGACCGGACCGTGCGCCGGTCCGGCACCAGCTGGCCGAACAGCGCCGTGCCGTCATGGCGCCGCAGCGGCTGGGCCGCATCGGGCTGGCGGTGCTGGCGTGACAGCAGCTCCTCCAGGCCGGCGTCCAGCACCTGCTCCAGCGACACGCTGCCCAGTTGCCCCCGCGACAGGCGCAGCAGGGCCAGCGCGGCGCGGTTGGCGCCCACCAGCCATCCGTCCGCGGAGATCAGCGCAATGCCTTCGGCCACCGTGCCAATGCCTTCGGGCCGCGCGTGCAGGTGCAGGCGGATGTGGCGCTGGCCGTCGCAGGCCATGAGGCGGTTTTCGATCATGCGGGCCGCCGTGCCGACCAGGCCCAGCGTGTGCGGGCTGCCCCGGCCATGTTCGCTGGAGATGTCCAGGATACCCAGCAGCTGGCCCGTGCCCGACAGGATGGGCGCCGCCGCGCAGGTGAGAAAGCCGTTGCGCTCCAGGAAATGCTCGCCGCCCTGGATTTCGATGGAGTCCATCTCGGCCAGTGCCGTGCCGATGGCATTGGTGCCGCGCTGCGCCTCATGCCAGGACGCGCCGCTGGCCAGGGCCACGCGCTCGGCCTTGCCCAGAAAGAAGGGGTCGCCGCAGGTATCCACCAGGGTGCCGCAGGGGCCGGCCAGCACCACCACGCTCTGGCTGCCGCGCACCTGCTCGGACAGGTATTCCATGACGGGCCGTGAATGCGCCAGCAGCGCATGGTGGCGGCTGCGCAGCACGCCCAGCGCGTGCTGCTCCAGGTTGTCGGCGGCGCCCAGCCGTCCTGTGGGACGCAGTCCCTGCTCGATGCAGCGCTGCCACGAGCGCGCCAGGCGCTCGTCCACCAGGCCGCTGGGGCACAGGCCTGACTCCATCAGGCTGTGACGGGCCTGGCGCAAGGCCACAAGGGAGGCTCTCGATTGCATGCTGTCTCCTGCTCGGGCGTCATTGCGCCACGTTGCAGACCAGTATGCGGGGCCGGCGGGCACCGGGCAAGCCAAGTGGCAGGCCAGGCGCCCGACTGTTCCATTTCTGGACAGTTGTCCTGTTGCGGAACGTCACGGCACAGGGCGAACGCGCACGGGAATACCCGCAGCAGCCACGTCCCGCGTGCCTTTGCGGGCACCTGCCCTGCTGCCTGCAGGCTGGCACGGCTTTTGAATCATGTCTGCCGTCCGGCCATGGCCGGATATGCCGATCCACACCCGATCACAACAGACCCATAAGCATCCTCAGGAGACAAGCAGCATGACCGTCTACGCAGCACCCGGCGCCGCTGGCGCCAAGATCGCCTACAAGGCCCGCTACGACAACTTCATCGGCGGCAGGTTCGTACCTCCGGTCAAGGAGCAGTACTTCGACGTGGTCACCCCCATCAGCGGCAAGGTCTACACCCGCGCCGCGCGCTCCACGGCCGAAGACATCGAACTGGCGCTGGACGCCGCCCATGCCGCCAGCGACGCCTGGGGCCGCACCAGCGCGGCCGAGCGTGCGAACGTCCTGCTGAAGATCGCCGACCGCATCGAGGCCAACCTGGAGCTGCTCGCCTATGCCGAGACCGTGGACAACGGCAAGGCCATCCGCGAGACGCTGAATGCCGACATCCCGCTGACCGTGGACCATTTCCGCTATTTCGCGGGCTGCGTGCGCGCCCAGGAAGGCGCGCTCAGCCATATCGACGAGACCACGGTGGCCTATCACATCCAGGAGCCGCTGGGCGTGGTGGGCCAGATCATTCCCTGGAACTTCCCCATCCTCATGGCGGCCTGGAAGCTGGCGCCCGCGCTGGGCGCGGGCAACTGCGTGGTGCTCAAGCCGGCCGAGTCCACGCCCATCAGCATCCTGATCCTGGCCGAGCTCATTGCCGACCTGCTGCCGCCCGGCGTGCTGAACATCGTCAACGGCTTCGGCCGCGAGGCCGGCATGCCGCTGGCCACCAGCAAGCGCATCGCCAAGATCGCCTTCACGGGCTCCACCTCCACGGGCCGCGTGATCGCCCAGGCCGCGGCCAACAACCTGATCCCGGCCACGCTGGAGCTGGGCGGCAAGTCGCCCAACATCTTCTTCGCCGATGTGATGGACAAGGACGATGCCTTCCTCGACAAGGCCGTCGAAGGGCTGGTGCTGTTCGCCTTCAACCAGGGCGAGGTCTGCACCTGCCCCAGCCGCGCGCTGATCCACGAAAGCATCTACGACCGCTTCATGGAGCGCGTGCTCCAACGCGTGGCCGCCATCCGGCATGCCAACCCGCTGGACACCGACAGCATGATGGGCGCGCAGGCGTCCAAGGAGCAGCTCACCAAGATCCTGTCGTACCTGGACCTGGGCAAGCAGGAGGGCGCCGAGGTGCTGGCCGGCGGCGGCCAGGCCCACCTGGGCGGCGACCTGGAAGGCGGCTACTACGTGCAGCCCACGCTGTTCAAGGGCCACAACAAGATGCGCATCTTCCAGGAGGAAATCTTCGGCCCCGTGCTGGCCGTGACCACCTTCAAGGACGAGGCCGAGGCCCTGGCCATTGCCAACGACACGCTCTACGGCCTGGGCGCCGGCGTGTGGAGCCGCAACGGCAACGTGGCCTACCGCATGGGCCGCGCCATCAAGGCCGGGCGCGTGTGGACCAACTGCTACCACGCCTACCCGGCGCATGCGGCCTTCGGCGGCTACAAGGAATCGGGCATCGGCCGCGAGACCCACAAAATGATGCTGGACCACTACCAGCAGACCAAGAACCTGCTGGTCAGCTACAGCGAGAACAAGCTGGGCTTCTTCTGAAGTTCTTCCCAGGTGAATGCGGCCGGCGGCGCACAGCGCGGCCGGCCGCCCAGGAAAGGACCAACCCATGGTTGACAAAGTGATTGCCACCGACGCCGCGCTGGCGCTGATCGCCGACCTGCAGGCGCAGCACGGGCCGGTGTTCTTCCACCAGTCCGGCGGCTGCTGCGACAACAGCGCCGCCAACTGCTACCTGCCCGGCGAGCTGACGATAGGCGCCCAGGACGTGCTGCTGGGCCAGGTGGGCGGCGCGCCCTTCTACATCGGCAAGTCGCAGTACGAATACTGGAAGCACACCCAGCTCATCCTCGATGTGATCGAGGGCCAGGGCGGCACCTTCTCGCTGGAGGGCAGCACGGGCAAGGCCTTCCACACACGCTCCAGGCTGTTCACGGACGAGGAATACGACGAGATCCTGGCCAGCGAGGGCAACGGCCCCTGACAGGGGCCGCGCGGCGGGCTACTTTCCGGTCAGCCGCTTGACCGCGGCCTCGGTCTGGCGCACATGCTCGTCCGGGTCCGAGCCCATGTGCACGAAGCGGACCTTGCCGTCCTGCCCGATCACGTAGGAGATGCGGTCGGCGCGCTGGGGGTCGGCGGCGGCCGAGGCGTCGTAGGCGCGGATGGTCTGCGCCTGCGGGTCCGATGCCACGGCGAACTGGTCGCGGCAGGCCTCGGTGGAAAAGCGCTTGAGCGTATCGATGTCGTCATGCGACATGCCCACCACCGTGGCGCCCATGGCCGCGAAACGCGGCGTGGCCTCGGCAAAGGCGTGGGCTTCCATGGTGCAGCCCTGGGTGAAGGCCTTGGGGAAGAAATACAGCACCACCGGCCCCTTCTTGAGCGTGGCGGCCATGTCGAAATCGAAGGCCTTGCCCGCCACCGCTGCCGGCGTGGTGAAGCGCGGCGCGCTGTCGCCCACCTTAAGCGCGGCCTGGGCCAGCGGCGACAGCAGCAGCGCCGCCAGCAGGGGAGCGGCTACGCGCGCGCAGCGGTGGCCCAGGGATGCGCGTGGGTGGATGGAATCGCCGCAGCGGATATCGGACATGCATGGCCTCCTGAGCCTGGAACGGGATGCCCCATTGTGGCCAATCGGCCCGGGCCCCTGGCGCATTTGCCGTGGATCAGTGCAGGGATTCGACACCTGGGGCGTGGCCCGAGGCCTTGCTGCCTACAGGCCCAGATCGGACAGACCGGGGTGGTCATCGGGGCGACGGCCCAGCGGCCAGTGGAACTTGCGCTCCGACTCCTGGATGGGCATGTCGTTGATGCATGCGAAGCGCCGGCGCATGAGACCGTCGGCCTCGAACTCCCAGTTCTCGTTGCCGTACGACCGGAACCAGTTCCCGGCATCGTCGTGCCACTCATAGGCGTAGCGGACCGCGATCCGGTTTTCCGCGTACAGCCAAAGCTCCTTGATCAGCCGGTAGTCAAGCTCCTTCTTCCACTTCCTCTCAAGAAGGGCCTGGGCCTCGGCACGGCTGTTGGCGAACTCCGCCCGGTTGCGCCATTTCGTGTCGAGGGTATAGGCCATCGCGACCTTGGCCGCATCGCGTGTGTTCCATCCATCCTCGGCCAGACGGACCTTTTGGACGGCGCTTGCGAGCGAGAACGGGGGCAGGGGTGGGCGAGTTTCCATGATGTGACCTTTTGAAGAGATGTAGAACGATCTGTCTACATGCATCACTCTAACGGAGGTGGAACGATCTGTCTACAATGTCTTCATGAAAACTCCCGAGCCATCCTTCGAGTCATTGCCCCCCCGTGAGCGCATCCTGGTGGCAGCCCATGGCCTCTTCTACGCAGAGGGCATCCGGGCCACGGGCGTGGACCGGATCATCGAGCGGTCGTCGGTCAGCAAAGTCACCTTCTACCGCCAGTACGCCAGCAAGGACGACCTGATCCGGGCGTACCTCGACTACCGCCATGAACGGTGGATTTCCTGGTTCCAGGCCAGCCTGGCGCAGGCGACCGCCGGGGGCTCGTCCGCGTTGGATGCCCTGTCCACCACCCTCAGGAGCTGGTTCGGCCAGCCCGACTTTCGGGGCTGCGCCTTTCTCAATGCCGCTGCCGAACTGGGCTCATCCGACCCTGAGATCCTGGCGACGGTCCGGCGGCACAAGCAGGAAATGTCGTCCGTGCTGGATCGCCTGTTCGGTGGCCATCCCGTGTCCGTGGGCGCTGCGCTCACCCTGGTGGCGGACGGCGCCATCGTCCATGCGCAAATGGGTCAGCCGATCGATGAAGTCATGGAGAACTTCAAGGCAGCGGCAGCGGGGGTTGTGAGCCACCCCGGGTCTTGAGGAGGCTCAGGCATCCGTTGCGCAAGTTCCGCACCGGGCCTCGTTACTCCCCTGCCAGCGCAACGACAGGATCGAGCCTTGCCGCCTGCCGGGCCGGCATGAAGCCGAACACCAGGCCCGTCGCCACCGCACAGCCGAAGGCCAGCAGCATGGCTCTCGCCGAGAAGACCAGTTCGCTGCCCCAGACGATGAGACCCGCCCCGATGGCCACCCCCGCCACGACGCCGGCGGTTGCGCCGACCATGGTCACCAGCACGGCCTCGGTGAGGAACTGTCGCTGGATGTCCCTTTGGCGCGCCCCGGTCGCCATGCGGATGCCAATCTCGCGCGTGCGCTCCTTCACCGCCATGAGCATGACGTTCATCACGCCGATGCCGCCCACCAGCAGGGACACGGCGGCGATCAGGCTGAGCATCGTCGTCATCGAATCCTGTGCCTGGGCCTGCGCCTGCAAACGCGCGGCTGCGTTGGCGACGAAAAAATCCTCGCGTCCGTGGCGCAAGCGCAGCAACGCCTCGATGGCCGCCTGCGCCGGCAGCACGCTCGGCGAATCCCGCGCCTGGACCACCGTGTAGTGCGGATCGAAGCTGCGACCGTTCGGAAAAACGCGCAGGATGCCCGAGCGGTAGGGCACCACCACCAGGTCGTCTTGCGAACTGCCGCCATCGCCAGCGCCCTTGGCCGCCATGACGCCGACCACCTGGAACGGCGTATTGCCGATGAGAAGTTGCCTGCCCAGCGGCGATTCATCTTCGAAGAACCGCTCGCGCACCTTCTGCCCGATCACGACCACCGGCGCCAGCTGTTCGTCTTCCGCCTCGGTAAAGAACCGGCCTTCTGCCACCGGCCAGTGATGGATGGACGGCCATGCATGGGTGGCCGCGATGGTGTCCGCCTGCCAGGCCAAGTTGCCATGTCGCAGCATGGCCGGGTCGCGCGCCACGGGCATGGCGTGCGCCACTTCCGGCAGCTTCTTTATCTCTTCGAGGTCGGCCAGGGTCGTCACGCCCTGCGGACCACCCTGCGGTGGCGGGCGGTTGTTGATGTACATGACGGTCGAGCCCATCGCGCCCAATCGCGCGACCACGTCCTCGCGCGCTCCCATGCCCACGGCCAGCATCACGATGACCGAGGCCACGCCGATGACGATGCCCAGCAAGGTCAGTGCGGTGCGCGAGCGGTGGATGCGCATGGAGCGCCAGGCCGATCGCAGCGCCTCGCGCAGGTCCGGCAGCAGCGGCGTGCCCGGCTCCAGCCGCGCCCGTGCCCCGCCGGGCGCGGGGATGGCCGCGAGCGCGAGGTCTGACGCGGCTCGGCCTGACGCGGCCTGGCCTGACGCAGCGCGGCTCTCCCGGACGTCGCCGACGATGCGCCCGTCGCGGATCTCCACGACGCGCCGGGCCTGTGCCGCCACCTCGCGGTCGTGGGTGATCAGGATGATGGTGTGGCCGGCATCCGCCAGCTCGTGCAGCAGCGCCATGACCTCGGCGCCGCTTTGGCTGTCCAGCGCGCCCGTGGGCTCGTCGGCCAGGATGATGCGCCCGCCATTCATCAGCGCCCGGGCGATGGAGACGCGCTGCTGCTGTCCTCCGGACAGCTGGTTGGGTCGCAGGTGCAGCTTGCCGGCAAGCCCCAGGCGTCCCAGCAGCACGCCTGCACGTTCTGCGCGCTCGGCCCCGGTCTTGCCGGCGTAGATCGCCGGCATCTCCACGTTCTCCTGCGCGGAGTCGGTGGCGATCAGGTGGTAGCCCTGGAACACGAAGCCGAAGGCCTCGCGTCTAAGCCAGGCCAGCTCGTCGGCGACCAGGTCGGCCACGTCACGGCCGTTGAAGCGGTACGTGCCTTGACTCGGCCGGTCCAGGCAGCCCAGCAGGTTCATCAGCGTGGACTTGCCCGAGCCGGACTGGCCGACGATGGCGACGAATTCCCCGGCATGGATGGCCAGGTCGATGCCGTGCAGCACCTCCACCACGGGGCGCCCCGTGGTGGCGCCGCCATAGCGCTTGCGGATGCCCCGCAGTTCGATCAGCGGGGTCACCACCGCAATCTCCTGGGGCCTGCGGCCGGGGCCGTCTCACCGGTGATGATCCGGTCGCCTTCGGCCAGCCCCTCCAGCACCTCCGCCTGAAGGCGGTCCCTCACGCCCAGACGCACACGGCGGACTTCCACGACCTGGTCGGGTGACCGCTCGGCAAGCAGGCGGACCTCGTGCGTCTTGTCGGTGTGCAGGTCGCTGGCGGTCTTGAAGGCGGCCAGCGGAGCGACAAGCACCCCCTGGGCCGCCGCAGCCACCACGGTAGCTTGGGCCGTCATCTGCGGCATCAGGGCGCCGTCGGGATTGTCCACGTCGAACAGCACGGTGTACTGCACGGCCTTCATGGCGGGCGCCGCAGCAGCGCCGCTGCCACCGGCGGCACCGGCACCGGATTGCACGGGCGGGGCCGGCAGCACCTGCCGCACCTTGCCGCTCCATCGGCGCCTGTCCCCTCCGAGCGTGGTGAAGTAGGCAGCCTGGCCCACCTTGACATGGCGGATATCGGCCTCGGACACCTCGGTCCACACCGTCATCCGCGAAAGGTCGGCAATGCGCAGCACCGCGGGCGTCTGGTAGGTGGCGTTCAGCGTCTGGCCTTCCTTGACGTCGATGCCTGTCACCACGCCTTCAATGGGTGCGTAGATGCGCGTGTAGCCCAGCCGCGCCTCGTCGGCGCGCAGACTGGCAGCCGTCTGGCGAATCGTGGCCTCGTACTGCGCCACCTTGGCCCGCGCCGAGCGCCGCATGGCGGCGGCCGTCTGCACGTCCTCCAGCCGGGTGGCTCCATCACGCGCCATCTGCTGCTGGCGGCTGTACTGCTGGCCGGCCAGCTCCGCCTGGGCCTGTGCATCGTCCAGCTGGGCACGCAGGCTGGCAATCCGGGCCTGTCCGGCCTCCACGGTGGCCGCCAGCACGCTGGCGTCGATCTCGGCCAGCAACTGGCCCTTGCGGACCGTATCGCCCGGCTGCACGTGGATATGGGTGATCTGGCCTGATACCTGGGCGCCCACGTCCACCGAACGCACGGGTTGCAAGGTGCCGATGGCCGCGACGCTCGATTCGATGTCGCCGCGGCCGACCGTGGCCGTCTGCCATCGCGGCGATGAATCCGGCCGCAGCAGGAGCCAACCCGCGGCAGCGGCCACCGGAATCAGGATCGCCAGGGCGAGCCTGCCCGCGCCGTGCCGCCACCGGCGCTGCGTGGAGTGCGGCGGCATCACCGGGCAGCCTCGCAACTCGATGTGGCGTTACGGCGCATGTCGTCGTGCTTTCCGTCCCGCCGGTCAGTAGTCATAGCGCAGGGTCACCGCGAAGCTGCGTGGCGTGCCGGCGAAGACGCCACCGTAGTTGTTGTTGGTCGGGATGGTCTGGTAGTAGTGCTTGTCCAGTGCGTTGCGAACGTTCACCTGCAGCCGCAGGCGGCTGGTGAACTGGTAACCCGCATGCAGGTTCAGCAGCGTGTAGCCGCCCTGCTGGATGCGAAACCCGGCACCGTCGTGCGACATGGCGCTCTGTGCCTGCACGCTGCCGCCCACACGCCACCGTCCACCGGGCAGGCGGTAGTCGGTGGACAGCTTGAAGACCTTGCGCGGCAAGGTGGTGTTGTAGTGCTTGCCCGCATTGGGGCCGGCCACGTACTTCGGGTCGCTGAAGGTGAAGCCGGCGGCAACGTTCCAGCCTGGTGCGGGCGAGCCCGTGACCTCCAGGTCGATGCCACGGTTGCGTACCTTGGCGCCCTCTGTGTAGCAGCGGGCGCCGCCACTGAGCCCGCAGGTCGAGGCCATGCTCAGGGCCACCGGCAGGTTCAGCTGGTCGGTCTGGAACACGGCCAGCGCAGTCTGCAGGCGGCCGTCGAAGAACTGGCTCTTCACTCCGGCTTCGTAGTTCTTGCCCTTCACCGGGTCGAGCAGGCCGCTCGGGCTGTAGTACTGCTGGATCGAATAGATGTCGGTGTAGCTGGCGTAGAGCGCATGCGCAGGACTCAGGTCATGGACCACGCCCGCATACGGAATGAACTGCCGGCCGGAGTCGAACGATGCGGTGGTGTACGGGCTGCGGGAGGAATAGTCCGACCAGCTCAACCGGCTGCCGACGATGAAGCTCAGCGCCTCTGTGGCGCGCAGACGGGTGGCGATGGAAGCGCCCTTCTCGTTGCGCTCCAGCGCATAGACGGAGGGCGTGCTGCTGAAGCCCGGCGCCCGGATCGAGGAGAAGTCGAAGCCGGTGACGTCTATCGTCTGCGAGCCCCGGGGCGCGTAGATGTCGTAGTCGAAGTTGTCCCTGCGCGTGCTCAGGCCCAGCATGAGCTGGTGCTGGCGGCCGAACAGGGTGTAGGGGCCTGTGGCATGCAGGTCGAAGGCGAACTGCTTGTCGGTGTACTCCGCGTCCACCCAGGTCAGGGCATGGCTGTCGCCCGAGATCCGTGCGGGGTAATTGGCAACGAAGCTGGCCTTGGAACGCACCGCGTTGAAGGCGGCAGCCAGGTTCCAGCCATTGCCCAGGCGGTGCTTCACGTCGCCGAAGACGGTGTAGTTGTCCCGGTTCAGATGCGCGTCGGGACCTGCTTGCGAGGCCGAGCGGTCCAGGGGGTAGAACGAGCCATCTTCCCGCGTGTTGAAGCCGCCCCAGTCGTAGCCCTGGTGGTTGTCGCGCTGCGCGCTGAAGCCGAGGCTGGCCGTCGTGGCGGCGCCCAGGTCGGTCTCCACGATGGCGTAGAGCATCCGGTTGTCGGCCTCGGCGCCCTGCCTGAAGCTGTTGGACTGGTTGTTGAGCAGCACGGCGCGGCCGCGCACGGTGCCTTGGGCATTGAGCGGGCCGGATACGTCGAACTGCGCCCGGTAGTCCGCCCAGGAGCCGGCGCCGACCTCGGCACTCATCTGGAACTCGCGCGTCGGCCGCTTGCGCACCAGGTTGATGACGGCCGACGGGTTGCCCGAGCCCTGGAGCAGGCCGTTGGCGCCGCGCACCACCTCCACCCGGTCGTAGATCGCCATGTTGTTGAGCGACATGGCGTCGGCCGAAAAGCTCTCGGCCATGCTGGTGGACAGGCCATCGATCTGCAGGTCCGTGACCTGGAAGCCTCTGGAATAGAAGTACGAGCGCTCGGTGCCCAGCTGGCTGTAGGTGACACCCACAAGGGCATCGGTCACGTCGTCGAGCGACTGCATGTTGGCATCGCGCATCTGCTGCTGCGTCACCACGCTGACCGATTGCGGCGTCTCGCGGATGGACAGGTCCAGTTTGGTGGCAGTGCGCACCCGGTCCGCGGTGTAGGAGCCGGTGCCTTCGGTCGCTCCATTGGCATCGGCTTGCGCCGTCACCCTCACTTCCGCCAAAGTCACCTTGGAAGCAGCAGCCGCTGCTGTCTGGATGGTGAAGGTGCCGGGCTGCGTGCTGACGGCGGCCAAGCCCGTTCCAGCCAGCAGTCTTGCCAAGGCTTCGCGGGCACTGAGATTGCCGCTGACTGCTGCGCCTTGGCGCCCCTCGACCAGCCCGTCATCAAAGAGCACCTGCGCTTGCGTCTGGCGGCCAAATGCCTTGAGGGCTTCGAGCAGGGGCTGGGCCGCGATGTGAAAGGGCTGGCGGGTTTCCATGGAGGCGGCGGGCTGGGCCAGCGCCTCGCCGGGGCTGACGGCCATCACGGCTACCGCTGCCGACACGAGCACCGCCACCAGGCTGGGCCGCAGCACAGGGCCGCACTCCTGTGTGCGGACAGACCGCGCACGGTGCGCGGCCAGCTTCCCATTGTTGTTCTCGAAACGTTCCCTCGACTGACCTTGGTACATGACCTGTAGCTCCTGGATTCCTTGTGCGTACGACGACGGCAGGCCCAGGGCAGGAAGGCGGGTACGCCCGCTTGCCAGATCAGGCGGGGGCGTAGAGGACAGCCAACTGCGCGGGGATGCCGCTTGCTTGCGGCCGTTGGCTGGGAATCAATCAGAAAGCGGTGATTGCTCATTTCCGTGGCTGGCAGCCCCGGGGCGCAGAAATTCCTCGCCCCTACCCATGAAGAAGCAGGAAAAGGCAAAACCAGAGAACCCGACAGAATGAAACAATTTGTATCTCAACGAGAACCGATCAGCCAGCCACCCTCGGCGCGCCGCTGCACGCGCACGCTGGCTACGCTGGGCAGGGCCAGGAGGAAGCGTTCCGGCTCCTCCAGCGCAAGCAGGCCCGAAACAGTCACGGCCTGGAGCGCAGGGCTCTCTATCTCCACCGGCTGGCCGAGGTAGCGCGACAGTTCATCCGCCACATGCCGAAGCGTGGCGCGCTTGAAGTAGATCTGCCCGGTCCGCCATTGCGCAACGTCTTGCGTTGCCAATGAAAGGCTGCGGCGGCGCCCGCTGGCGGGATCGATGGCCACACCCGCACCCGGGCCCATGGCGAGCACGGGGGCTTCGGGATGGGTCTTTGAGCGCACCTCGACGCGCCCTTCCTGCACCTGCACCACGAATTCCGGCGGGCCTGCCCGCACATTGAATGCGGTGCCGACGACG
This sequence comes from Delftia sp. JD2, assembly GCF_001682645.1. Lineage (NCBI taxonomy): Bacteria > Pseudomonadati > Pseudomonadota > Betaproteobacteria > Burkholderiales > Comamonadaceae > Delftia > Delftia sp. JD2. The sequence goes on along the minus strand of NZ_LFJT01000006.1, from coordinate 353 downwards.
CGCACCTGGCTGCCGCTGCTGTCCACGGTGAAGGGCTTGCCGGCATCCGCCGCGACCTGGAAGAAGGCCTCGCCCTGGTCGAGTACGGTTTCGCGCCGGCGGGGGTAGTAGCGCACCTGAAGTCGGCTGTTGGCATTGAGCGCCACCTGCGATCCATCGGGCAGGTCGATGCGGCGAAGTTCGCCGGGAGCGGTGGCGATATCGACCGCATAGCTGGCGGTGTTGTCCCAGCGGTGCCAGCCGTACCCGGCGGCGACCACGGCGAACAGTGCTGCGGCGAAGGCCGATGCCATGGCGGGTCTGCGCGGCCGGTCCGCGGCCCCTGCAGCACTGCTTGGCTGCGGCGCCGGCCT